>JAFBAD010000232.1 GCA_019247975.1 Acidimicrobiia bacterium | reverse complement strand
CCCGCTCGACCTCGCGGGCACGACGCTCGTCGCGGCCGGTGCCACCGTGGCCCTCGCAGCCGTCTGCCTGCTGGCCGGCCAGCGCGACGACGTCCGCTGGAGCCTCGCCGCCGCGACCGCAGCGGTCGGTGCCTTGACGGTCGCCTGGTCGACCGCCACCCCGGGGCTGTCCGTCGTGGGCGCGGCGACCATCGCCCTCGCCGCCGGGGTGCTGGCGCTGGCCGGCACGCTGCACGAGGACCGCCACCTGGCCGTCGTCACCTCGTTCGCGGCGATCGTCGCCGCAGCGGTGACCGCCGGCGTGGGCGCCTCCGCACTCGGGGCCACGGCGGCCGGGAACCTCGTCGTCGCCACCGCGACCGGGCTCGCCCTCGGGCTGCTCGGGGGCCTGGTGCTGGACCCCACCGGCCGGCAGGAGTGGCACCGGATCGACGGGCTCCTGGCCCTCGCCACCGAGGCCGCCGGCTGGGCGCTCCACGGCGCCGCGCTCTGCTGGATCGTGGAGAGCCACGACCCACGGACCGCTGCCGCGCTGTTCGGCACCGGTGCCCTGGCCGCCGGGATCCACTCGGTCCGGCCGGGCCGCCGGCCGCTCGCCGGCGTGGCCGCGATCGAGGGCCTCGCCTTCGTGTGGCTGCAGCTCGCCTCGGCGGGGGTGGCGACGGCCGAGGCCTACACGCTGCCCCTCGCGGCCGTGCTGCTCGGCGTCGGGGTGTGCGCGCAGCGCTGGTTCCAGCGGAGCGGCGAGCACCTCGAGTCGTGGCTGATCGAGGGGCCGGCCCTGGTCGTCGCCCTGGCCCCGACCGTCGTGCTCGCCTGCACCGACCCGGGTCTGGTGCGCCCGCTCGGCGGGTTGATCGCCGGTGCCCTGGTCCTGGCCCTCGGTGCGGTCACCGGTCGCAAGGCCCCGGTCGACGCCGGCGCCGCGGTCGTCTTCGTGCTCGGTCTCCGGCAGCTCGTCCCGGTGATGGACGACCTGCCGAGCTGGCTGATCATCGGCGCCACCGGCGCCTTCCTGCTCGCGCTCGGCGCCACCTTCGAGCAGCGCCGTCGCCAGCTCCACGACACGCGGGCCCGCTACGCCGCCCTCCGCTGACCCCAGTGGGCATCCTGCGTGCAGATCTCTGGCGAACGCCAGAGATCCGCACGCAGAATCGCTCCGGGAGGGGGACGGGATGGAACTGCGGTACCTGTACGTCGGAGCGGAGGACACCGCGGCCGAGCTGCGGGCGTGGCTCGCCGCGGTCGGCGGGGACGCGCCGCGCTGGCGGTTCCAGGCGTTCGGCGCGGACGTGGCCGCGGTCGACCCGGGGGTCGGGCCGGCGGTGCTGGTCGCCGACCACCGACCGTCGGGCTCGATCCTGCCGATCTACGCGGTGGACGACCTCGACGCGGCGCAGGCGGCCATGGAAGCCGGAGGCTGGCGGGTCGAGGGCCCGTCCGCCGGGACACCCGAAGGGCCGACCGTCCTGCTGCGCAGCCCGTCGGGCATCGAGGTCGCGCTGCTGCGGGTCGACCGGCCGACCGCGATGGAGGGCGCCTACGCCGACCCGGGCAACGACCGGCGGGTCATGCCCGACTGACGGCGAGGCCTTCCAGGTGGGCGGCGTCGTTGTAGCGGGCCAGGGTCCACTGACCGGAGTCGTCGTTGCGCGACCACTGCGTGAGCGACGTGTTCTCGGGATCGAACCAGAACGGCCGGCCGAGGCGCACCGCCTCCTCGTCGACGCCGAGCAGGTGCAGCATCGACGCCGAGATCACCCCGCCGTGCACGACGAGCGCGATCGAGCGGCCGGCGTGCTCGTCGAGCAGCCGCTGGAGGGCGGCGATCACCCGGCGGGCGAAGCCGATGATGCTCTCGCCGCCCGGCGACATCTCCTGGTCGAGGTCCTTCGACGGATCGACGCCGTAGGTGCCCCGCCACTCCTCCCACGTCATCCCGTCGCACTCACCGGGGTGCAGCTCGCACAGGTCGCAGTCCTGCACCGCCGCTCCGCCACCGAGGGCCGGGGCGATGATCGCCGCGGTCTCGATCGCCCGGGGCAGGACGCTGGTGCGCACCACGTCGACGGGCATCGGGTGGGACGCGAGCCGGTCCCGCAGGGCCTCGGCCTGGCGGCGGCCGAGGTCGGACAGGCCGGTGCAACCCTTGATGCCGGCGATCACCCCGGTGTCCGCCGCGTTCGCCGCCCCGTGCCGGACCAGCAGCAGACGCGTTCTGCCGCCCGGATCTCTCCGGTTCGGTAGAGATCGAGGGGCCAAAACGGGTGGGGCGAAGTCTTAGAGGTACGTGCCGGGGCGCTCGGCGGCGTCGGGCATCGGCTGGCCCGGCATCGGCTGGCCCGGCATGGGCTGGCCGCCGGGCAGCTGGCGACGCATGTCGTCGAGCTGGGCGCGAGCCGCCATCTGCTGAGCGAACAGCGTCGCCTGGATGCCGTGGAACAGCCCTTCGAGCCAACCGACCAGCTGCGCCTGTGCGATGCGCAGCTCCGCCTCCGAGGGGTGGTCGCCGCCGAAGGGGATCGCCACGCGGTCGAGCTCGTCACGCAGATCGGGCGAGAGCGCGCTGCCGAGCTCCTTGACCGACGTCTCGTAGATCTCGCGCAGCCGGGCCCGGGCCGGCTCGTCCAGGTCGGCCGTGCGGACCTCCTCGAGCAGCTGCTTGATCATCGAGCCGATCCGCATGACCTTGGCCGGCTCTTCGACCGCCTCCCGCCGCTCTTCGTCCTCTGCGCCAGGCGCCGGCATGGTCACGAGCTCGCCGTGCGCCACCTCCGGGCCGGTCGAACCGGTGGGATCGGTCATGGGTCCGACGCTAACCCCACCAGCAGCGGCACAAACATCTCCGCCCCGGTCAGCGAGCCGTGCCGCCCGACCAGGCTGAACGGGCCGGTGTCGGCCGGGTCACTGAACGCCACCTCGTCCCGGGTGACCAGGGCGACGTCGCCGAGCCGGGAGCGGGCCTGGTCGCTCACGCCCGGCCCCCACCAGCCGTCGTCCACGGTCTCGTCCCGGGTGCGGACCCACGCGACGTCGGCGTGGTGCTCGACCGCAGCGGCGTGCAGCGCGGGTGCGCGTCCGGGTCGGGCGTGCAGCCAGCGGAACCGGCCCTCGCCCGACTGGAAGGACACGTGCGCGGTCACGTCGGGGTGGAGCGGCACCATGCGGTCGCCCACGTCGACCTGGCCGTGGTCGGCGGTGATCACCAGCGCGGCGTCGCGGGGCAGCACGGAGAGGATGTCCGCGACCAGCCGGTCGGCCGCCGCGATCTCCGCGTCGAAGAACTCGCCGAGCCCGTACTCGTGGGACACCTTGTCGATGCCGTCGTAGTACGCGTAGACGAACGGCTCACCCGCCCGCAGCTGCCGGCGCAGCTCGGCCACCAGCGTCGACGGCACCCGGTACCCGTGGAAGCGCACGTCGGACAGGTGCGCCCCGCTGAACCCCGAGCTGACGAACTCGGCCTTCGTGACGATCGACGGCCGCTGCCCGCAGAAGGCGGCCTGCGGCTGGAACCGGTACGGGTCGATGCGGCCGCGGGCGTCGCCCGAGGGCGTGGTCCAGCGGAGGATGTTGAGCACCTCGCCGTCGACCGCGACCCTGTAGCCGACGACACCGTGCTCGCCCGGCGTGAGGCCCGTCGCGATCGACGTGAGCGCAGTCGCCGTGGTCGAGGGCACGACGCTCGTGATCGGGCCGCCGGCCATCGCCGAGAGCGTGGGGGCGAGGTGCCGGCGGGTCTCGAGCTGCTCCCAGCCGAGACCGTCGAGCACCAGCAGGACCACCTGGCTCGCGTCGATCGCTCCGGCCGGGAACCAGGAGGGCCGTTCGGGGCCGGGCTCGAGCAGCGCGGGCACGACGTTGGCGATGCACGCCCCGCCGTAGTCGGGGACGACCGGATGATCACCCACTCGATTGGCCTTCCCGCGCCCGTCCACCTGCGGCCACGGTACCGAGCGCGGAACGGTGGCGCGCGAAGGCTCCCCCCTACCATGTGGGCCAGTGAAGGTGTCGACCCGTGGGGACTACGCATGCCGGGCGCTGCTGTCGCTCGCGCTGCACCCCGGCGCGTCGCCGACCTCGGTGCGCGACATCGCCGAGCGCACCGGGCTCCCCCAGCCCTACCTCGAGCAGATCCTGCTGGCGCTGAAGGGGGCCGGCCTGGTCCGCTCGAAGCGCGGCGTCGGCGGCGGCTACGTGCTCACCCGGCCACCCGAGGAGATCACGCTGGCCGAGATCGTCAGCGCGGTCGACGGCCCGATCGTCGTCGGCGACTTCGGCGAGCCGCACCAGAACGGCGCGTGCGACCACGAGGGTCAGTGCGTGCTGCTCGCGATCTGGGCGGATGTCGGCGACCGCATGCGCCGGCTCCTCGAGGAGTCGACGCTCGCCGACGTCGCCGCGATCACCGAGGGGCGGGCGCCGTGGCCCGCACCGATCGGCGTCAGCTCCCGTCAGCTGTAGCGGGGGCGGCCGCCTCGCGGGTGAGGTTCTCGCCGCTGTCGGCGTCGAAGAGCAGGACCTTGCGGGTGTCGAGCCACAGCTCGGTGTCCTGGCCCTCCTTCGCCTCGCTGTGGATGTCGAGCCGGGCGACGATCTGGGCCTCGTCGGTCGGGCCCAGGCCGACGGTCTCGAGGTCCTCGGCGAGCTCGCGGAGCTCCTCGTGCGCGCTGCCCTCCACGGTGAAGTGCACGTACAGCTCCGCGCCCATCCACTCGATGACGTCGATCGGCGCCTTGAACGTCACGCCCGGCGCGTCGGGGTCGCCGACCAGCGCCGCGTCCTCGAAGTGCTCGGGCCGGATGCCGGCGATCAGGTGGCGGCCCGAGGCGCGATCGCCGATCCGCTCGCGGATGTCGGCGGGCAGCTCGACGTCGACCATCGGGAGCTTCACGGTGCCGCCGTCGAGCTCGGCCGGGAGCAGGTTCATCGCCGGTGAGCCGATGAACCCGGCGACGAAGAGGTTGGCCGGGTCGTTGTAGAGCTCCTTCGGCGTACCCACCTGCTGCACCTCGCCGCGGCGCATCACCGCGACGCGGTCCCCGAGGGTCATCGCCTCGGTCTGGTCGTGGGTCACGTACACGGTCGTCGTGCCGAGCCGCTGCTGCAGGCGGGCGAGGACCGTGCGCATCTGCACGCGCAGCTTCGCGTCGAGGTTCGACAGCGGCTCGTCCATGAGGAACGCGGCCGGTTCGCGCACGATCGCCCGGCCCATCGCGACGCGCTGGCGTTGACCGCCGGAGAGGTGCACGGGCTTGCGATCGAGGTGCTCGGTGAGCTCGAGCAGCTCGGCGGCCTCGTCGACCCGCTTCGCGATCTCCTCCTTCGGCACCTTCTTGATCTTGAGCGGGAAGGCGATGTTGTCCCGCACGGTCATGTGGGGATAGATCGCGTAGCTCTGGAACACCATCGCCATGTTCCGGTCCTTGGGGTCGACGTCGTTGATGACCTCGTCGTCGACCCGCAGCTCACCCGAGGTGATGTCCTCGAGCCCCACGATCATGTTCAGCAGCGTCGACTTCCCGCACCCCGACGGGCCGACGAGGATGAAGAACTCGCCGTCCGCGACGGTGAAGTCGGCGCCCTTCACCGCTTCGTAGCCGTCGCCGTAGCGCTTGGTCAGCTTGTCCAGGACGATCTCGCTCACCGGAACCTCCTTCAGCCCTTCACCGCGCCGGAGGTGAGCCCGGCGACGATGCGGCGCTGGAAGATCAGCACCATGACGATGATCGGGATGGTGACGACGACCGACGCGGCGGCGATCGAGCCGGCCGGGAAGTCGAACTGCGAACTGCCCGTGAAGAACGCGATCGCGGCCGGCACCGTGCGAGCCCGGTTCGTCGAGGTCAGCGACGCGGCGAACAGGAAGTCGTTCCAGGCGAAGATGAAGACGAGGATCGCCGAGGTGAACACGCCCGGCGCGGCGAGCGGGGCGATCACCTGCCGGAACGCCTGGAACGGCGTCGCGCCGTCGACGCGCGCCGCCTTGTCGAGGTCCCACGGGATCTCACGGAAGAACGCCGACAGCGTCCAGATCGCGAGCGGCAGCGTGAAGGTCATGTACGGGATGATCAGCCCGGCCCACGTGTCGAACAGGTGCAGCGCGCGCCACATGTTGAACAGCGGGCCGATGATCGCGACGGGCGGGAACATCGCGATGGCGAGCGCGCCGGAGAGCACCAGCTTCTTGCCCGGGAACTCGAGCCGCACGATCGCGTAGGCCGCGAACATCGCCAGCACGACGGCGAGCACCGTGGCGATCAGCGCGATGCCGATCGAGTTGACCAGCGCGTGCTTGAACTGCGGGTCCTTGAAGATCGTGCGGTAGTTCTCCATGGTCGGCGAGCCCGAGAAGAACTTGCCGTCGTTGAGCTTGTCCGCCGGCTTGAGCGAGAGCGACACCAGCCACACGATCGGGACCAGCGCGTAGACGACCACGACGATCGTGCCGAGTGCCCAGACGAACGAGTCGACCGGGGTGCGCTTGGCCGTCGAGCCGGTGGTCGCCATCAGCGCTCACCCCGCTGCTGCGCGAGGTCGGCACCGAAGCCCTTCACGAACAGGGCCGCGATGAGGATGACGAGCAGGAACATGATCACCGACACCGCCGAGCCGAGGCCCAGGTTCAGCCGGGTGATCAGCGTGTTGTACCCGAGGATCGACAGCGTCTCGGTGTTCTGCGCGCCGCGGGTCATCACGTAGACCGAGTCGAAGATCCGGAACGCGTCGAGCGTGCGGAACAGGAGGGCCACGAGGATGGCCGGCTTCATGAGCGGGATGATGATCTTCGTGAGCCGCTGCCACGCCGATGCGCCGTCGACCCGGGCCGCCTTCACGACGTCGTCGGGCACGAGCGTGAACCCGGCCAGGAGGAGGAGCGCCATGAACGGCGTCGTCTTCCACACCTCGGTCGCGATGATCACCAGGTAGGACGTCCAGCTCGCGGAGAACCAGCTGCGGTCGGTGTTCAGCAGCCCGTTCACGAACCCGGTGGTCGGGTCGAACGCGAACCGCCACGAGAACGCGGCGACGACCGTGATGATCCCGTAGGGCACGAGCAGCGAGGCCCGCACGATGGCCCGCCCGAAGATCGCCTTGTACATGATCCAGGCCAGAGCGAAGCCGAGGACGAGCTCGACCACGACCGAGATCACGGTGATCACGAGCGTGCTCGTGAGGTCCTGCCAGAAGACCTCGTTGCCGAGCACCGCTCCGTAGTTGCGGAGCCCGACCAGCTTGCGGTCGTCGGGGAAGCGCAGGTCGTAGCGCTGGAGCGACAGCCAGATCGCGTAGACGATCGGGTACGCGGTGACGACGAGCATCACGATCACCGCCGGCGCCGACAGCATCCAGCCGAGCCGCCGCTCGGACCGGGCCCGCTCGGTCAGCCGCGGGCGGGTCGCGATCGCCGCGGTGCCGGTGGTGGAGGCGGTGGTCACAGGAGCCCCTCTCCCTTGAGCGCCCGCTTGATCGCGTCGCGCAGTCGCTGCACGTCGGCCTGCGGGTCGATGTGGTTGGTCGGGTGCAGCGTGCGCGAGATCGCGAGCGAGACGTCGTTGTAGAACGGCGTCTGCGGGCGGAGCACCGCGTCGGCCAGCGTCGCCTTGAGCACGTCTGCGTACGGGAACGACTTGACCTTCTTCGTCTTGCCCGACGGGTCGGTCACGTCCTGCGTCGCGTCGGTCAGCTTGGGATCGTCGTAGAGCGCCTCGGTGGTGGGCAGCAGGCCGCCCTTGATCGCCGCGTCGATCTGGTTCTTCTCGCTCGTGAGGCAGGCGGCGGCCTGGAAGGCGAGGTCCGTGTGGTGACCGAACGCGCCCACGCCGAGGTTGAAGCCGCCGATCGTGACCTTGCTCGGACCGCCTCCCGCGATGCCCGGGTAGCGGGCCCAACCCATGTCCTGCGCGATGTCCGGCGCGTTCGTGTTCGCGCTCGGCCAGACGAACGTGTAGTTGACCATGAACGCCGAGCTCCCCGACTCCCAGGCCAGCCGGCCATCGTCCTCGCGCGCGGTGGACAGCGCAGCCGGCGCGGCCGAGGAGCGGGACAGGTCGCGCATGACGGAGAGGGCACGCTCGGTGGGCTTGGTCGCGAGCACGACCTTGGTGCCGGTCTTGTCGAGCACGGTCGTGCCGGCCGACTCGAGCAACGAGATGAACCACACGACGAGGCCCTCGTAGCGCTGACCCTGCACCTGGAACTGGTGCGGCTTGCCCTGCTGGTCGAGGCGCTGGGTGTCGCGCAGCGCCTGACCCCAGGTGGTCGGTGGGTGCGGCACGAGGCTCTTGCGGTACCAGAGCAGTTGCGTGTTGCTGGTGAACGGCGCAGCGAACAGCCGGTGCTCGTACGTCGCGGTCTGCACGGAAGGCTTCAGCCGGCCCTTCGTCACCTTGGTCGCCTCGGCCTTCGGGAAGGGGAGGATCCACCCGGCCTGGGCGAACTCGGCCGTCCAGATCACGTCCTGGCTGATCAGGTCGATGTCGGAGTCCTTGGCGGCCAGCCGGCGCACGAGCTGCTCGCGCTGCTGGTCGGCGTCGTTCGGCAACGTGACGAGATCGATGCGGTAGCGACCGTGGGCCGCGGCGGTGCAGGCCTTCGCCGCATCGACGTACGAGCCGCCGGGCTCGTCGTAGGAGTACCAGTGCAGCGTCGGGACGCCGCCCTCGCCGCCGCCCGACCCGCAGGCCGCCGCGATCAGCGTCAGCACGACGAGCAGTGGTGCGAGCCGCCGAAGCTCGGATGTCTCCCGCCGACCACGACGCCGCATGGCGCTCCCTCGGGGTCGGATGTCGCCGGCCAGGTCTCGACCGACGGCGCTGCCGATCTACCCGGGCTCCCCCGTTCCATGACCGAGCGCGCCGAGAGCCGTCGACAGCTCGGCCGGGAGCGGCGAGTCGAACGCCAGCCGCTCGCCGGTGACCGGGTGGTCGAAGCCGAGCCGCGTCGCGTGCAGGAAGATGCGGTCGAGCGATGCGAGCGCCTCGGGCGGGCGACGTCCGTCGCCGTACACGTCGTCGCCCACGACCGGGTGGCCGATGGCGAGCAGGTGGACGCGGATCTGATGGGTGCGGCCGGTCTCGAGCCGGCAGCGGACCAGCGCGGCGCCGTCGGCGGCGAAGGCCTGCTCGACCTCGTACGCGGTGCGGGCCGGGCGGCCGTCGCTGGCCACCGTCATGCGGGTGGGCACCCGGCGCGAGCGCCCGATCGGCGCGTCGACCACACCGACGGGCGGGTCCGGCCGGCCCAGGACCAGCGCGAGGTACGCCCGCTCGACCGAGCGCGACGCGAGCTGGTCGACCAGTCCCTCGTAGCCGGCCGGCGACCGGGCCACCGCCAGGAGGCCCGACGTGCCGCGGTCGAGTCGGTGCACGATGCCCGGCCGGTCGGGGTCGCCGACCTCGGCGATCTCCGGGAAGCGGGCCAGCAGCCCGCCGACGAGCGTGCCCGAGCGGTGGCCGGCCCCCGGGTGCACCACGAGGCCGGCCGGCTTCTCGACCACCACGACGTCGTCGTCGGCGTGCACGACGTCGACCTCGACCGACGGCTCGGCCTCGGGCGCCCGTTCTTCGGGCGGTGGCGGGTCGAGCTCGACCACGCTCCCCTCCTCGAGGCGGGTCGACCGCTGCGTGACCACCCGGCCGTCGACCCGGGCGCCACCGGCGTCCACCACCGATCCGGCCACGGCCCGGCTGGTGCCGAGCAGCATGGCGGCGACCCGGTCGAGCCGCTCGCCGGCCAGCGCGGCGGGGATCGCCTCCCTCACGGGTCCTGGGGCGCGCGGATGCTGTAGATCACCAGGGCGAGCGCGCCGACGCACACCGAGGCGTCGGCGATGTTGAACACCGGCCACCACTGCACGTCGATCCAGTCGACCACCCGGCCGCCCATGAAGCCGGACCCCGCCCGGAAGGCGCGGTCGAGGAGGTTGCCGAGCGCGCCGCCGGCCACCAGCCCGATTGCGATCGCGCCGAAGCGCTGGCGGGCGGTCGGCCCGGTGAACACGAGGGTCGACACCACGATCAGGGCCAGGACCGCGATCCACGGACCGAGGTTCCAGCCGTCACCGACGCTGAACGCGGCGCCCTGGTTGAACGCCAGGTTGAGCCGGAGCGATCCGACGAGGTCGATGAGCCGACCGGCGTTCAGCCGGTTGACCGCCCACGTCTTGGAGAGCTGGTCGACGACGACCACGATCGCCGCGGTCGCCAGCACCATCCCCAGCCGGCGCGGGTGGGAGGTGGTGGTCGCAGGCGCCGGGGTCGGCGCCTCCGGCTCAGCGACGGCCCAGCCCACCGATCTTGTACTCGACCCGCTCACGGGCCCAGGGGATCGCCTCGAGCCGCTCCTTGGGGATCGGCTCGCCGGACACCTCGCAGAGGCCGTAGGTGCCGTCGGCGAACTTCGACAGCGCGTGGTCGATCTCCTCCACGGCCTGTCGGGCCTGCGCCGACAGGGCGAGGTCGCGCTCGCGCTCGATGTTGAGCGTGTCGCCCTCACCCGACTCCTCGTCGAACTGGACGTCGCCCGGCTCGAAGTCGGCGACGAGCGCGTCGGCCTCGGCCCGGAGCGTGTCGGCCTGACGAGTGTAGGTGGCCCGCTCGGTGCGCAGCGCCTCTTCCTGCTGCTCGA
>JAFBAD010000379.1 GCA_019247975.1 Acidimicrobiia bacterium | reverse complement strand
GTCGGTGAGCGACTCGAACAGCGGGAAGTCGACGACCCAGAGGAACGTGAGGCCGCCCTCGGTCACCGGCATCCGGCCGAGCGCGAGGCGCAGCAGGCCGAGCACGTGGCAGACGAGGTCCCACTCCCCCGCCACGATCAGGATCAGGTCACCGGACTCCGCACCGACCGCGGCCCGCAGGCCGGCCTTCTCGTCGTCGGAGAGGAACTTGGCGATCGGCGACTCGAGGTCGTCCTCGGTCACCTTGAGCCACACCAGGCCCTTCGCGCCCCAGCGCTTGGCGTCGTCGGTGAGGCCGTCGAGCTTGTTGCGCCCGAGGCTCGCCTGGCCGGCCACCCGGATGCCCTTGATGCACGGGACCTTGAACGCGTTGAACTCGGTCTGCGCGAAGACCTCGGTGAGCTCGACCAGCTCCATGCCGAAGCGGGTGTCGGGCTTGTCCGACCCGTACCGGTCGATCGCCTCGTGCCACGTGATGCGGCCCATCGACTCGGGGCGGGTGCCGGTGACGGCCTCGGCCGCGTCGGAGACCGCCTCGGTGATGAAGTCCTGCACCTCCTGCTGGCCGACGAAGCTCGCCTCCATGTCGAGCTGCATGAACTCGAACTGGCGGTCGGCGCGGAGGTCCTCGTCGCGCAGGCAGCGGGCGATCTGGTAGTAGCGGTCGAGGCCGCCGACCATGCACAGCTGCTTGAAGAGCTGCGGGCTCTGCGGGAGCGCGTAGAAGCGGCCCGGGCTGAGTCGGGACGGGACGATGAAGTCGCGAGCGCCCTCGGGCGTCGACGCGATGAGCATCGGCGTCTCGATCTCGACGAAGCCGTTGCGGTCCATCGCGACGCGGAGCGCCTGGTTGACCTCGGCCCGCACGCGCAGGTTGCGCTGCAGGCGCTCGCGACGCAGGTCGACGAAGCGGTACTTGAGCCGCACGTTCTCGTCGGTGTCGATGCGGTCGTGCAGCGGGAACGGCGGCGGCTCGGCCACGTTGAGGACCTCGACCGTGCAGTCGCCGACCTCGACCTCGCCGGTGCCCAGGCCCGGGTTGACCGTGCCTTCGGGGCGCTCGCGCACGGTGCCGGTGATGCGCACGACGTACTCGTTGCGCAGGTCGGCCGCGCCGTCGACGACGCACTGCACGACGCCGGTGCGGTCGCGCAGGTCCACGAAGGCGAGGTGCTCACCGTGCTCGCGCCGGCGGGCGACCCAGCCGCACAGGGAGACCTGGTTCCCTGCGTCGGTCATGCGCAGGTCACCGCACCAGTGGGTGCGAAGGCCGACCGCCTCACCGACGAAACGACTGGTCACCGGAGCTCCTCCCGGAGGTGGTCCACGATCTTCTCAGCGGGCACGACGACCTGCGTGCGCTCGGCGTCGTGCAGGCTGCGCACGCCGACGGTCCCGTCGGCCCGCTCCTGGTCGCCGACGATCAGCGCCAGCCGCGCGCCCGAGCGGTCGGCCGCCTTCATCTGCGCGCGCATCGAGCGGGCGTCGAACGAGCGGTCGGCCCGGAAGCCGGCGCGGCGCAGCTCGGCGGTCAGGTCGCGCGCGGCGTCGCCACCGGTGACGTCGACCACGAACACGTCGAGCGTGGTCTCCGGCGCTGCGAACACGCCCTCGGCGTCGCACGCGAGGAGCACCCGCTCGATGCCCGAACCGAAGCCGATGCCGGGCGTGACCGGACCGCCCATGTCCTCGACGAGACCGTCGTAGCGGCCGCCGCCGAGGATCGTCGACTGCGACGCCTCGATGGCCTCGCTCTGCAGCTCGAAGGTGGTGTGGCGGTAGTAGTCGAGGCCACGCACGAGGCGCGGCTCGAGCTGGAAGTCGATGCCGAGCGCGCCGAGGCCCCCGGTGACCCGCTCGAACCGGGCAGCGGCCTCGTCGGAGAGGTCGTCGGTGATCTTGGGCGCGTCGCGGACCACCTCCTGGGTCGCGGGGCGCTTGCTGTCGAGGACCCGCATCGGGTTCGTGTCGAGCTTCGGCCGGTCCTCTGGCGCGAGGTCGCCGGCCCGCTCGGTCAGCCAGCCTCGCAGCCGTTCGACGTAGCGGCGGCGGTCGTCGGCGTCGCCCATCGAGTTCACGAGGAGCACGAAGCGCTGCAGGCCGAGCCGCCGCACGTAGTCGTGGCCCAGCGCGATCACCTCGACGTCGAGGTCGGGGTCGGCCGAGCCCATCGCCTCGATGCCGACCTGGTGGTGCTGGCGCAGGCGGCCGCTCTGCGGCGACTCGTACCGGAAGGCCGGCGTGGCGTACCAGGTCTTCCACGGCGTGACCGGCCGGTGCTGCGCGAACGCACGGGCCACCGACGCGGTGCCCTCCGGGCGGAGCGCGATGTGGCGGTCGCCCTTGTCCACGAAGTCGTACATCTCCTTCGTGACGACGTCGGTCTCCTCGCCGAGCCGGCGGAAGACCGCGATGTCCTCGAACATCGGCGACTGGATCAGCCCGTAGCCGGCGGACTCCACCGTGTCGGCGAACGTCGCGAGCAGCGCCTCCCAGCGCGTGGACTCCGGCCCGAAGACGTCCTGGGTCCCCTTCGGGGCGCGGTAGGAGTCCGGCGAGGCCACCGATCGAGCGTAACGCCCGCCTCTCGCGCCCCCGGTCGGCGTATTCGGGTCAGACGGCGACCGCGTCGCCGCCGGATGCGGCGGACCGGTAGACCGCGTCGGCGAGCGTGTGGGCGCGCAGCGCGACGTCGAAGTCAGGCCACGCCGGACGGCCGTCGACCACGCAGCTGATGAAGTCGCCGTCGGGGTTGGGCATGGCGATGCCGCGCGCCTCGCACTCCTCGACGAGCTCCGAGCCCCGGACGGTCTTGCGCTCACCGCCGAGGCGCAACCACGAGACCGGGCCGAACCAGTCGTCCTCCTCCAGCACCACCCAGGCCCGCTCGCAGAACACCTCGACCCGGCGCAGGCTCGGGCGCTCGAGGATGTCGTGCCAGATTGAGGTCATCGTGCCGACGCCGCCATCGGCGAACCCGACCGTCGTCGCCACCGAGTCCTCGATGCCGTCGAGGCCGTGGAAGTTGGCCGACCGCGCGCTCACCGACGCGACCCGACCGCACGTGTGCTCGAGGATGTCGAGGTCGTGGATCGAGTGCTCGAGCAGCGTGCCCGAGCCGGCCTTGTCCTTGTCGCCCCGCCAGGACGACGCGTACATCCCCTGCACCGGGATGTACTGGTCGTCCCGGAACACCACGCTCATCACGCGGCCGCTCGCCTCCTCGGCCACGAGGTCCTGCAGCAGCAGGAACGCCGGGCTGCGCCGGAGGATCAGGCCGACCTGGTGGACGAGGCCCGAGTCGCGCAGCAGGTCGGCCATCGCGGTCGCGCCGGCCAGATCGGTCGAGAGCGGCTTCTCGCAGAAGACGTGCTTGCCCGCGGCGACCGCCATCTCGACGAGTCGCTGGTGCTCGGACGTCCACGTGCAGACGTAGAGCGCATCGCAGCCGTCGACCACCTCCTGCTCGGAATCGCAGGGCGTCGCGCCGGTGGCGTCGGCGAACGCGTCGCGCCGAGCGACGTCGGGGTCGAACACGCCCGACCACGTGACGTCCGCCCCCGATGCGCGCAGCATCTTCGAGTGGAACGTGCCGATCAACCCGGCACCGCAGAACCCAACCCGCACGGTCACCTCAGGAGACAGCCGGTCGTCGGTCGATCCAGGGCTGGGCGGCCTCGAGCTGGGTGCCGAGCTGGAGGAGCGTGTCGTCCCGCCACGGTCCGGCGATGATCTGCACGCCGACCGGCAGGCCCGACGGCGCCTGGTGCAGCGGCAGCGAGATGGCGGAGAGACCGGTCACGTTCCACGGCGTCGTGAACGCGGCCATCGGGTAGCAGTTGAGCACCGCCATGAGCGGCTCGGCGTCGGCGCCCTCCCACACGGTCCCGCACCGCGGCGGCTCGACCGCCATCGTCGGCGTCAGCATCACGTCGATGTCGCGTCCGAACGGCGCGGCCAGCTCGCGCGTGAGCGTCTGCGTGAGCATCACCGACTCGACGTAGTCGATCGAGGTCGTCTGCAGCGCTTCCTCGTGCATCGCGAGGTTGTGCGGCTCGACCGCGTGGGGATCGACGAGCGGCACACCGGCCATCCCGGTGTTCCAGATCGCGCCGAACGCGCTGACGAAGCGGTCGACGTCGTCGATGCCGAGGTCGAACTCGAAGACCGTGTGCCCGAGCGACTCGAGCAGCTTCGCAGCCGCCTCGACCGCGTCGATGCACGCCTGCGCGACCGGCAGATCCACGGGCGGCGTCGCCACCATGCCGACCCGCAGCGGTCCCGGTGCGCGCGCCGCCAGCGCGGCGAAGGGCTCGGCCGGGGGCGGCGCGTTGTACCAGTTGAGCGGGTCGACCGATCACGTCGAGCACCGCCGCGATGTCGGCGACCGTGCGGCTCACGACGCCGCTCGACGACAGCCCCTCGAGGCCGTTCGGTCCGCTCGGCACGCGGTTGCGGCTCGGCTTCAGACCGACCAGGCCGCAGCACGACGACGGGATGCGGATCGATCCACCGCCGTCGCTCGCGTGCGCGATCGGGGCCATGCCCGACGCGACCGCAGCCGCGGCGCCGCCGCTCGACCCGCCCGGCGTGTGGTCGGTGTTCCAGGGGTTGCGGGTGACGCCGAGCGCCCGGCTCTCCGTGTAGGAGACCGCGCCGAACTCGGGCGTCGCCGTCTTCGCCATGAGGACGAAGCCGGCCTCCTCGAAGCGCTGCACGACCAGCTCGCTCTCGGGCTGCGGGTCGCGGGAGGTGCCCTCGGAGCCGTGGGTGGTGGGCCAGCCGGCGACGTCGTTGAGGTCCTTGATCGGGATGGGGACCCCGTGGAACGGGCCGAGCTGGTCGGCCGGGGTCGAGGCGACCGCGTCGGTGGCCCGGCGGGCGGCGTCGCGGGCCCGGTCGTCGTCACGGAGGCAGAAGGCGTTGAGCTGCGGGTCCAGCCGGTCGGCCCGCTCGAGGTAGAGGTCCATCACCTCGGTCGGGCTCACCTCCTTCCGGCGGATCGCAGCGGTCAGGTCGAGGGCGGAGGAGAAGGCGTCCACGCCGGGCACACTACGGAAGCGACCCTGAGCGCGGGGTTGTCAAGTTTCACATCGGCGCCGAGCGGGAATCAGGGCGCCCCTCGGTAGGTTCGGGTGATCACGTAATCCTGTAATCACGGGAGTCCCGATGACCGACCTGCAGACCCTCACCCTTCCTGTCCTGCCGTTGACGACCGGCGTCGTGCTCCCGCAGATGGTCGTGACCATCGCCCTGGAGACCGACGAGGCCAAGGCCGCGTTCGCAGCGGCAGGCGACAACGGGCAGCTTCTCCTCGTCCCCCAGATCGATGGTGGCCACCCGCGCGTCGGGGTCATCGCCCGCATCGAGTCGAGCGGCACGCTGCCCGGCGGCGCGTCCGCCCTCGTGGTGCGGGCCGAGTCCCGGGCCCGGCTCGGCGCCGGGGTGGTCGGCACCACCGACACCCTGTGGCTGCAGGCCGAGCCGGTCGACGAGGGCGAGCCGACCGAGCGGGCGCAGGAGCTGGCCCGCGAGCTCAAGGCCACCCTCAAGCAGGTCCTCGAGCACATCGGCGGTCGCCGCCTGAGCGAGACCCTCCGCGGCATGAACGACCCCTCCGAGCTGGCCGACGCGGCCGGCTGGTGGCCCGACCTCACCCTCGAGCGCAAGGTCGAGCTGCTCGAGACCATCGACGTCGAGACCCGGGTCGAGAAGGTGCTCGGCTGGGCCAAGGAGGCCCTCGGCGAGCTGGAGCTGGCCGAGCGCATCCGCACCGACGTGTCCGAGGGCATGGAGGAGCAGCAGCGCGAGTTCCTGCTCCGCCGGCAGATGGACGCGATCCGCAAGGAGCTCGGCGAGGACGGCGAGGAGGATGCCGTCGCCGGCTACCGCGAG
>JAFBAD010000307.1 GCA_019247975.1 Acidimicrobiia bacterium | reverse complement strand
GGAACTGACAGACTCCACCGGGTGAGAGTGACGACATGAGAGCGCTGGTCTTCGGGGTCGCACCCGAACCGTGGACACCGCCCGAGAACGCCGGTCCGCTGACGCAGAAGCTGGCCAAGACGCCGGTGGCGCTGCAGGAGATCGCCGACGCACGGCCGTTGCGCCGCGACTGGTTGGTGACCAAGCCCCTGCTGACCGGCATCTGCGGATCGGATTCGAAGCAGATCCTGCTCGACTTCGGTGAGGGCGACAGCGACAACGCGATGAGCGGGTTCTGCTCGTTCCCGCAGGTCATGGGGCACGAGGTCGTCTCCGAGGTCGTCGAGCTCGGGCCCGACGCAGAGGGCTTCGACGTCGGCCAGCGGGTGGTGCTCAACCCCTGGCTGTCGTGCGTGACCCGCGGCGTGGAGCCGATCTGCCCGGCCTGTGAGGCCGGCGACTACAGCCTGTGCTGGAGCTTCACGACCGGCGAGCTGTCACCCGGCATCCACACCGGCGTGTCGAGCGACGCGACGGGCGGCTACGCCGAGCTCATGCCGGCGCACTCGTCGATGCTGTTCGCGGTCCCCGACTCGATCCCCGACGACAAGGCGGTGTTCGCCGACCCCTTCGCGGTGTCGCTCCACAGCATCACCCGGCATCCCCCGCCCCCCGGCGGCAAGGTCCTCGTCTGGGGCGCCGGATCCCTCGGGACGTGTGCGGTCGCGATCCTGCGCGCGCTCCACCCCGACGTGCAGATCGCGGTGGTCGCCCGGTTCGACGCTCAGGCGGACCTGGTCGAGAAGCTCGGCGCGCACCACGTCGTGCGGCTCGGCAGCGACGAGGAGATGCTCGAGGATCTCGCGGCGTGGTCGGGCGGCGTGCTGCGTCCGACCATGGAGGGCCTCGGCGGGCTGGCGATGTGCCACCCGGGTGGCATCGACGTCGCCTACGACACGGTCGGCAAGCCCGAGACCTTCACCATCGAGGTCCGTGTGCTCAAGGCTCGCGGCACGCTCGTGAAGAGCGGCGTTCACGCCCCTGGTCGCTGGGAGTGGAGCCCGCTCTACTTCAAGGAGATCAACTGGGTGGGGTCCAACGCGTTCGGCATCGAGGAGGTCGAGGGGGTCCGCAAGCACGGCATCGAGCACTACCTCGATCTCGTCGCCGACGGCCGGGTCGACCTCACGGGGATGCTCACGCACACGTTCCCGCTCACCGAGTGGCGCGAGGCGTTCACCGCGATCGCCGACCAGGAGCACAGCGGCGCCATCAAGGTGGCCATCGACCCCCAGCGCTGACCAGAAGCCGAGCGGTCAGGCGACCTCGGACGGCTCGGGCTCCGGCTCCTCCGACGGGGCCGGCGGCGCGAGGCAGGTCGTCAGGATGAGGATCAGCGCGCCGGCGTCGATGAGGACGTCACCGACGCTGAAGACGTTGGCCAGCGGCACCCATGACGGGATGCCGAACACGTCGCCCAGGACCGCCAGCTTCGGGTGGGCGACGACCGCCGAGTTCTCGAACGCATGGTCCTGGGCCAGGCCCGCGGTCTGCAGCGCGCCGCGGCGGGCCGGCATCGTGCCGCCGTTGGCGAGGATCGCGACCACGTTGAGGAGCGTCCCGAGCGCGAAGCAGGGCACTCCGGGCAGGCGTCGGTTGCACACCAGGAACGCCCCGATGAAGCCGTAGGACAGGCAGTGGATGACCCGGGCCGGGCCCACCGGGAGGTCGGGCAGCACCGTGGTGATCAGGAGCTGCAGGCCGAGGCCCACGAACACCAACCACGGCTGGACGAGGCGCAGCTCGCCCAGGCGGGAGACGGAGCCACCGAGCAGGGGCACGAGGAGCAGGCCGACGAGGATCACGGCCAGCATGAGCACGTTGGCCATGTCGGCCGGACCGCTCGAGCCGTGAGCGGTTCGGCCGAAGATCTGAGTCGATCGACCCATCAAGAACGCCGAGGGACCCGTCGATAGATGGGGCGGACGAGCGTTGATCCCTGGGAGACATCTGGTCGCCTTTGCCCGGGGGGAGCCAATGGCGAACCCACCGTCCTCCCCCCAATCACATGCCACCCAGGTGGCAAGGACGGAAGGCAAGCCACGTTGAAGATCTTCTGCAAGCTCATGACGAAGCCGAGCGTCTTCGCTCTCGCCACGATCGGTGTGTCGGTCGCGGCGTCGGGCGCCGGGCTCAAGTGGCGCTAGGCCACCGACCGAGAACGGATGACACGATGACCGAAGACCTGACCATCCCCGCTCTCAGCTCCACCACCGCGCACAAGTGGCGCTGAAGAGGAGCTAGCGGACATCCATCGAGACGATGCATGTGAGAGCGGCGCGCCCGGACGGGTGCGCCGCTCTCGCGCGCTAGGAGCCGGCCGCGATGCGTGAGATGCCCCTCCTCGCCCGCAGCTACATCCTCGGGGTGGCGGTCGTCGCCGCCGTCCTGATCGCGGTGATGGCCCCGACCGCCGGGGTCCCGAACGACATCGCGATCCTCGCCGCGTTCACGGTCCTCACCGTTCTGGGCGAGCTGCGTTCCATCCAGGCGCCGGTCGGCAAGGACGGCGTCGACCTCACCTTCTCCACCGCGTTCGCGTTCGCCATCCTCATCGGTTTCGGCGCGGTCTGGGCGGCTGCCGCATCGGTCGTCGCGTCGCTCGTGTGCGACGTGCTCGCCCGCAAGCAGTGGTGGAAGGCCGCCTTCAACGCCTCGCAGTTCGTCGTCGTGTCGGTCGTGACCGGCGCGGTGTTCGAGCTCTGCACCGGCCACGCGCACCTCGATCTCGGCACCGCCTTCTCGCGTCCGAGCGAGATCGTCGGCGCGATCTGCGCAGCCACGACCTACTTCGTGCTGAACCTGCTGATGCTCTCCACCGCCATGGGCCTGGCCCAGGGCACGTCGGTGTTCGGCATGCTGCTGGAGGAGTCGAAGTACCAGGTGCTCGGCAGTCTCGGCATGTTCGGCCTCGCCCCGGTCGCGGTCGTGATCGCCGGCCGGTCGGTGTGGTTGCTGCCCGTGCTGCTCATCCCGCTGGCGATCGCCTACCAGAGCACGATCATCTCCATCGAGAAGGAGCACCAGGCACTGCACGACAGCCTGACCGGGCTGCCCAACCGGGAGCTGTTCCGGCTGCGGGCGATCGAAGCGGTCGACGATGCAGCGCGGGAGCGGAACCCGTGGACGGCGATCATGCTGATCGACCTCGACCGGTTCAAGGAGATCAACGACACCCTCGGCCACAGCACCGGCGACCTCGTCCTCACCGAGCTCGGACCGCGGCTGCTCGGTGCGGTCGGTGAAGGTCGGACGGTCGCCCGGCTCGGAGGCGACGAGTTCGGCGTGGTCCTCCCCGACCTGCGCGACATCGACGAGGCCGAGGAGATCGCGATGGGCGTGCTGCAGGCCATCCGCGCCCCCATCCTCCTGCACGACCTCGATCTCGAGCTCGACGCCAGCATCGGCATCGCGCTGTACCGCGAGCACGGACTCGACGCCGATTCGTTGATCCAGCGGGCCGACATCGCCATGTACGCCGCGAAGGAGACCGGTGCGGGCCACAAGCTCTACACACCGATGCTCGACCACACCTCACCGATGCAGCTCAACTTCGTGGGCGAGCTGCGCCAGGCGGTCGAGACGTCGGGGCTGTGCGTCTGGTACCAGCCGCAGGTGCTCACCGACAGCTGCGTGGTGATCGGCGCCGAGGCGCTCCTGCGCTGGAACCACCCGGTACGAGGCATCGTGGTCCCCGACGACTTCATCCCCGTCGCCGAGCAGTCCGGCCTCATCCGCGACCTCACCCGGTTCGTGCTGCGGGAGGCGATCGCCGCGAACGCACGCTGGCAGCGCCAGGGCCTCGACCTGTCGGTCAGCGTGAACCTCTCGGCCCGCACGCTGCACGACCTCGACCTGCCGGACCTGGTCCGGGTCACGATCGAGCGCGAGCAGGTCGACCCGGCCCGGGTGATCCTCGAGATCACCGAGACCTCGATCATGGAGGACCCGGCGACCGCGATCTCGGCGCTGTCCGAGCTGCGGTCGGTCGGCGTGCAGGTCGCCATCGACGACTACGGCACCGGCCACTCGAACCTCGCGCAGGTCATGGCGCTGCCGCTCGACCTGCTCAAGATCGACAAGTCGCTCGTGACGGGCATGAGCGCGCGGTCGCAGAGCTCGGTCATCGTCTCGTCGACCGTGGAGCTCGGCCACAACCTCGGGTTGAAGGTCGTGGCCGAGGGCGTGGAGACGACCGAGTGCTGGCAGCTGCTCTGCGGCATGGGTTGCGACGAGGCCCAGGGGTTCTTCTTCGGACGGCCGGTCCCCGAGGCCGACCTGCTCCGCAACCCCAACCTCGCTCGCCGGCGCACGGGTACCCTCGTCCATGCGCGCCAGCACCTCTGACGGCGTCGGACTCGCCGGCCGCACCTGATCGGCGTCAGTCGGCTTGCAACGCCGGGCCGATCGCGGTGCGCGAGGCGAGACGGCCGGGCACCACCGCAACGAGGTTCGCCACGAGGACGAGCGCGCCGGCGATCAACAGGATCACCGCCCACGGCACGCGCGGATCGGCGACCACGTCGAGACCGTCCGCGAAGCGGGTCCAGATCCAGCGACCGAACGCGACGCCGAGCGGCACGCCGACCACCAGCCCAGCGATCACCACCGCAGTCGACTGCCACGACACCATGCCCGAGAGCTGCCGCCGGGTCATGCCAAGGCTCTTGAGCACGGCGAGCTCGCTCCGGCGACGGCGCACCGTCGCCGAGAGGGTCACTGCGAGCGCGAGCAGCGCGCCTGCGAGCAGGACCGCCGAGAGGATCGCCGGGGCGCTGTCGAGGTTCTTCGTGTTGACGATCTCGGCCGGACGTTGCACCGGGCTGAAGGTCACGCCGGCCTCGCTCTGGAGCTTCGATGTGGCCCGCCGCAGGGCGCGCATCTCGGCGGGTCCGTTGTGCCCGGGCCGGAGCCGGATGAAGAGCGCGTTGGGCCCGAGCGCCGAGGGTGGCAACCCGGCATCCTGCCGGCCGACCCCCGGAACGTCGGTCGCCGTGACCCACGCGCCGGTGCCGAGCGACGTGTGCGCCCCGTGGATGATGCCCAACGTGGGGAACACCATGAAGCCGACGACCCGTCGCGCGCGCACACCGCCCTGGTCGGTGGTGATGTGCACGACATCGCCGAGATCGACGCCGAGCTGGCGCGCGGTCTCCGAGCCGAGCGCGATCTCCCCGGTCGACCTCGGGGCCCGCCCTCCGGTGATCGGCGGAGTGACACGGGTGCCTGCGTCGTAGCCGAGCAGCGGGACGTTGATCCCGTCGATCGACCCGGAACCGAAGTGCACGCCCGTGGTCGACTCGATGTCGGGGTCCGCTTGTCGGAGCGCACGGATCTGCTGTTGCGGGATGTTGAAGTAGCCCGCCCCCGCAACCGCCACCCCTTGCCACTGCCAGCCGTACAAGGCCGGTTTGCGGACCAAGCCGTGGAGGCTCGCGGAGAAGGTCACGGCGGCCACGAGGGCCCCGATCGCGACCGCTCCGCCGACGAGCACCGAGGGTGACGCGGCGCCGTCCTGCGACCCGAACGCGAGGCGGAGGCCGAGGGCGTTGGTGGGACCGAGGCCCATCCTGCTCATGGCGGCCGACAGGCGCGACGTCCGAGCCGCGGAGCGCTGGACGCGCGCCGCGCGGGGTCTGGTGACGACAGCGGTGACGACGGCGACGACGCCGAGCACGACGACGAGCGCGAGCGCGCCGAGACCCAGGACCGTCCAATCGATGTCGAAGCCGCGGTCGACCTCGACCCGGCGCACCTGCCCGAGGGGCATCACCGGCGACAACATGAAGGCGAGGAGCGCAGCGCCGACGACGCCGGCGATGATGGCGATGCCCGGTCCGACGACTGCAGCGAGGAGATCGACGCGACCGGTCACCCCGAGGGCCCGCAGGTCCCGCCTCGCGGGCACGACCGCTCCGATCTCTCGAGTCACCGAGAGACCGGTCAGCACGACCGCGACGACGACGGCGATGAGCCCGAAGATGCCGAGCGCCAGCGACAGTGGTCGGACGGCCTGGAGGGAGTGGAAGGTGTCGACCGACGTGACCCGGTAGAACTCGGGGAACCCCTTGCTGGCCACCAGGTCGTGGTACCGGCGCTTCACCGACACCACGTCCTTGTCACCGTGACGGAGGACGAGGCCCTCCCACGAATACGTGCCGAGGTGCTCGACCTTCTCGAAGTACGCGAGTGTGAACAGACCGAGCGGGCTGCGGTCGGACTCGTCCTGCACGACCTCCTCCGGGAAGAGCCCGATCCCGACGATCGTCGCCTTCATCCGGAACTTCGGCCGCAGGGTCGACGGATCCTCGGTCTGCGACACCTCGTCGTCATCGAACGCACCGATGTCGAGGCGCTGTCCCACGTGGAGGTGGTAGAGGCGCGCGGCGGTGAGGTTGAACGCCACCTCGTCCACCCGGTTCGGGTCGGGTCGGCGCCCTTCGGTGGCTGCAAACCGGTCCTGGTCGAAGTAGCGGCCGTCCACGCTGACCAGCGCCTCGAGCTGGATCATCGAGAGATCGGGAGCGCCGTTGGGGAAGATGTGCCCGGCGTCGACCGCGGTGTAGCGCCGGTGGCGGACCACCTCGGGGAAGCGCTCGACCTTGCTGAGGAAGTTCCGGTTGGTGCCCGCATCGACGGCCATCGTCGAGACGTGCGCCCAGCGCAGGAAGCGCGGGTAGGCGGACTGCGTGCGCCTGGCGCCGGCCAGCGCGGTCATGCCGATGCCACCGAGCATGGCGAGCACGAGCGCGAGCCCGATCAGTGACCGCCACCGGTCCCGGAGCACGGCGCGGGCGACGAGGCCTGCTCCTGCGGACTTGGCGCGCCCGTCGTCAGGCCGCATGTCAGCGTCCATCGATCCTCGTCTCCACACCCACTGGCCGCCGTGATCCAACCCCACGACGGGCGCACCGGCAACGGGGCTACCCGGCGGCCTACCAGGGTGGGTACCACCTCAGGCCCACTCCAAAGAACTGCTTGCAAAGATCTCTTTGCATAGGTACCTTGGCGACATGGCCGAGCCTCCTCCTCGTGACCAGGCGATCGAGCTCGATCCCCAGAACCTGCGGGGGCTCGCCCACCCGCTGCGCATGCGCATCCTCGGGTTGCTGCGCAGCGACGGCCCGTCGACCGCAACGAAGCTGGCCGAGCGGCTGGGCCAGTCGAGCGGGGCCACGAGCTACCACCTGCGCCAGCTGGCGTCGTACGGCTTCGTGACCGAGGCCGAGGAGAAGGCCGGTCCCGGTCGGGAGCGCTGGTGGCGGGCGTCCACCCGCTACACGAACCTCCCCCGCGCGTCGGCCCGTGCGGGGAGCGGCAGCGACGCCGAGGGCTTCATGCGGGCCCTGGCGGCGGACTGCTATCGGGAGATGGACGGCTTCCTCGCAGAGCTGGCGACGCTGCC
>JAFBAD010000213.1 GCA_019247975.1 Acidimicrobiia bacterium | reverse complement strand
CCGGGAGCCGCGGGCTGCCCGGCGAACCACCCATCTCGGTCGGCGGGCGGCTGGGCGAGTGGATCACCGGCACGTACGCCGCGGTCGCCGCGTTGGCGGCCCGGCCCGGCGAGGTGGTCGACGTCGCCATGCTCGACTGCATGACGGTCACGCTCTGCACGTACCCGTCGGTCTTCTCGAGCTTCATGGGCTGGCCGCAGATCCGGGGGACCGGGAGGACCGTCGAGGTTCCCTCGATCGAGCCGACCGCCGACGATTACGTGGTGCTGACGACGAACAGCGCCCAGCAGTTCGAGGACCTCCTCGCGCTCATCGGACGCAGCGACCTGCTCGCCGAGGACCCGCAGCTGTCGAACGCGCTGTACCGGTTCCGCAAGCGGACGTCGTTCACCGACGCGGTGCGCACGTGGACCACGGCGCGCACCGCGGCCGAGGTGCTCGAGGAGGCGAGCATGCTGCGCATCCCGTCGGCCCCGGTGCTCAACGGTGCGTCGGTGCCGGAGTTCGAGCAGTTCGAGGCGCGCGGCGTGTACGAGAAGTCGCCTTCGGGGCGCTTCCGCCGGCCTCGGGTGCCGTACCGCCTCGACGGCGTCACGCTTGAGCCTACGTCCGCCGCGCCCGAGCTCGGGGCCGACACCGGCGCGGTCGAGTGGGAGTCACGTGGTGCATCGCAGACCAGCGAGGACGCGCCGAAGCGGCCGCTGGAAGGGATCCGGGTGGTCGACTGCACGGCCTGGTGGGCCGGACCGTCGATGCCGCATGTGCTCGCCGCGCTCGGCGCCGACGTGGTCAAGGTCGAGTCGGTCACCCGGCCGGACCCGATGCGCTTCTCCGCGACCCGGCCGCCGAGTGAGGCCCAGTGGTTCGAGTGGGGGCCGCTCTTCCATGCGGTGAACAACGGCAAGCGCGGGGTCACGATCGACCTGACGACGCCCGACGGCGTCGCGCTCTTCGAGGATCTCGTGCGCACCGCAGACGTGGTGGTCGAGAACTTCACGCCCCGGGTGATGGATCAGTTCGGCCTCGGCTGGGAGCGGGTCCACGAGGTGAACCCCGACGTGCTCATGGTGCGCATGCCGGCGTTCGGGCTCGACGGCCCGTGGCGTGACCGCACCGGCTTCGCCCAGACGATGGAGTGCATCGCGGGCATGGCGTGGATGACCGGACCGTCCGATGGCCCGCCGGTGCTCGTGCGCGGTGCGTGCGATCCGCTGGCCGGGATGCACGCCGCGTTCGCGACGCTGGTCGCGCTGCGTCACGGCGCGTCGGCGGACGAGCGGGGCCACCTGCTCGAGACGGCGATGGTCGAGTCCGCGCTGAACGTCGCGGCAGAGCTGGTCATCGAGCTCGATGCGTCGGGCACGCTCCTCACCCGCGAGGGCAACCGTGGTCCCGTCGCCGCGCCGCAGGGGGTGTACCGCTGCGCGGGCGACGACGGGTGGGTCGCGGTTGCGGTGGCCACCGATGCGCAGTGGGTCGCGCTCCGCGAGGTGCTCGGGCTGCCCGACGACCCGGCGCTGGCCGGCGTGGACGGACGGCGGGCCGCCCACGACGCGATCGACGAGCAGGTGTCGGCGTGGTGCGCGGACCGTGAGGCGGCGGACGTGGTCGAGCTGCTCGTGGCGGCCGGCGTGCCGGGCGCAGTGGTGATCTCGGCCCGTGATGCCGTGCACAACCCGCAGCTGCGCCACCGCGGGCTGTTCGAGGTCGAGGACCACGCGGTCAGCGGGCAGCACGAGATGCCGGTGGTGCCGTTCCGCTACCGGTCGGTGGAGCGGTGGATGCGCCGGCCCGCGCCCACGCTCGGGCAGCACAACGACGAGGTGCTCGGCGAGATCGTCACGCCGGAGCGGCTGGCGCAGCTGCGGGCAACCGGCGTGGTGGGCGAGGATCTGCGCTCGTGAGCCCGACCGCGCCGACCATCGCGCTGCTCGACCCGGCGTCGTTCGCGGCCGGCCAGCCCCACGAGCAGTTCGCGTGGCTGCGCGAGCACGACCCCGTGCACTGGCACCCCGAAGACGGCGGTCCGGGCTTCTGGGCGGTCACCCGCTACCGCGACGTGAAGGCGGTGGGCCGGGAGCCGCAGACGTTCTCGTCGGTCAGCGGGATCATGATCCCGGACAACGCCGACGGCATCGAGAGCGATCACCACCAGATGATGATCTCGGCCGATCCACCGGAGCACACGGGCCTGCGCAAGCTCGTGGCGCCCGAGTTCATCCCCCGTGCGGCCAAGGCCATGCGGCCGCGCATCGCGGAGCTGGCTGCGCAGATCATCGACGGCGTCGCGGGTCGCGGCGAGTGCGATCTCGTCACCGACATCGCCGGGCTGATGCCCTCGTACGTCATCGCGGACATGCTCGGCATCCCGCTCGAGGACGGCGTCGAGCTGTACGGCCTGACCGAGGCGATCCACGCGTCCCCCGAGTCGCAGGAGGCAGGGGCTGCGCTGATGGCGGTGGCCCGGATGTTCGGCTACGCCCGTGAGGTCTGGGAGCGGAAGCGGGCCGAGCCGGAGGACGACCTGGCGACGATCATCGCGACTGCGTCCGTCGACGACCGCGAGCTCGACGTCATCGATTTCAACCTGTTCTTCCTGCTGCTCATCGACGCCGGCGGCGACACCACCCGCAACCTCGTGGCCGGCGCGATCGACACGCTGTTCGCCCACCCCGACCAGCTGGCCTGGCTGATGAGGACCTCGACGGGCGGCTGGCGACCGCGGTCGAGGAGCTCCTGCGCTGGATCAGCCCGGTCGTCTACATGCGGCGGACGGCGCAGCAGGCCACTGCGGTCGGCGGTGTGGCGATCGAGGCCGGCCAGAAGGTCGTCATGTACTACGGCTCGGCGAACCGGGACCCGGAGGCCTTCGGCCCGACCGCAGCCGAGCTCGATCTCGCCCGCACGCCGAACGAGCACGTCGCGTTCGGCGGAGGCGGTCCGCACTTCTGCCTCGGTGCGCACATCGCCCGCATCGAGATCCACTCGATCCTGCGTGAGCTGCTGACGCGGCTCGTCGACCTGCGGCCGGCGGGCCCGACCGAGTGGCTGCCGTCGACGTTCATCTCAGGGCCCAAGCACCTGCCGGTGCACTTCACGCCTGAGCATTAGCCCAGCCCGGGTCGCACCAGCACCTTGCGCTCGTCGCTCCCGGCGAGCAGCCGAGCGAACGCGCCGCTGACGCCGCCGAGACCGACCGCGCCGGTGACGAACGCATCCGCGTCGAACGCCCCGCCGTTGAGCACGGACGCGGCCGCGGCGAACTCGCGACCGCGGTAGTAGACCGCGAAGCGGACGTCGACCTCCTTCATGATCGCGGTCAGGGGCACGACCGCATCGGGCGCCGTGCACACGCCGGCGACCACGACCCGTCCGTGCACCGCGGTCGCGTCGATCGCCGCCTGGATCAGACCCGGCGCGCCGACGCACTCGATCACCACGTCGAAGCCCGGATGCGGCCGGCCCTCGGCCGGGTCGTGGGCGTCGGTCGCGCCCCAGAGCCCGGCCGCCTCCCGCCGCGACGCCACCGGGTCGCTGACGACGACCTCCGCCGCGCCGAGGCGCCGGCACCAGAAGGTGACCGCGGCGCCGACGTTCCCACCGCCGATGACGAGGACCCGGTCGCCGGTGCGGATCTGCGCGGCCTCGACGGTGTGGAGACCGACCGCCAGCGGCTCGACGATCGCACCGTGATCGCCGACGGACTCGTCGAGGAGCACCGACTGGTCGGCGCCGACCCGCACGTACTCGGCGAACGCGCCGGCCGAGCCACCCACGCCGAGCAGGTCCACCCGCTCGCAGTGCAGCGGCTCGTCGGCGAGGCACCACCGGCAACGGCCGCACGCCACGATCGGGAGGGCAGCCACGAGCTGGCCCTCCCGCCAGCGGTCGCGCGCGTCGGTCCCGACCGCCACCACGTCGCCGCAGAACTCGTGACCCAGCACGGAGCCCGGCGGCATCATCGTGTGCGACTTCAGGTCCGACCCGCAGATGCCGCACGCCCGCACCTGCAGGACGAGCTCGTCGGGGGCGGGCGTCGGGTCGGCGACGTCCGCGACGTCGAAGGTGTGGTCCTCGTCGAGGACGGCGGCGCGCACGGCTACTGGGCCGACCGGACGGCGCGGGCGACCTCGCCCCAGCGGCCCAGCGCCTTCTCGTCGCCGCGGATCGAGGGCTCCCCGGTGTACATGACGAGGCGGGTTGCGACGCCGCGGTAGCGCTCGAGCAGCCGGTCGGCGAGCTCGTCCCACCGGGCGACCACCGCGAAGTGCTCGAGCATCTCGTCGGTGATCGTCGAGGCCATCCCGTTCAGGTCGCCGGCCTTGAGGCGCTCGTTGAGCTTCGCCGACGTCCCCTCGAAGCCGAGGTCGTCGAACTGGAAGGCGTAGTTGCGGGTCGAGCCGTAGAACGCGACCTGCGTGCGGGCCAGGGCGAGCATCGACGCCTGCTCCTCCGGGGTGTCGCCCGGCACCGCGAAGACGGGGATGGTGAGCTCGACCTCGGACGGGTCGCGGCCGGCCCGCGCCGCACCCTCGGCGACCGCCGGGAGGAGCCGGTCGTGCAGGTAGGGGAGGGAGTGCAGCGGGTGGACGTGGAGGCCGTCGGCGACCTCGCCGGCCATCGCGCACATCCACGGACCGACCGCGGAGACGTCGATCGGTACCGGGTGGGGGTGGGGTCTCGGCGCCCACGTCGGTGGGAGCAGCGTGAGGTTGTAGTAGGGCCCCTCGTGGTGCAGCGCCCCCTCGCCGGCGAAGGCCCGCAGGCAGGCCCGCACCGCGAGCACGTAGTCCTTCAGCCGGGGGCCGGGCGGATCGAACTCCGACGAGTAGCGGCGCTCGATGTGGGCCTTGACCTGGCTGCCGAGGCCGAGGCGGAAGCGGCCCTCGGTCTCCTCGGCCAGCTCCCAGGCGAGCGAGGCGGTGACCATCGGGCTGCGTGGGAACGCGACCGCGACGCCGGTGCTCAGGTCCAGCGTCGGGGCTGCGGTGGCGGCGGCGGCCAGCTTCATCCACGGGGTCTGGCCGGACTCGGTGAAGAGCAGGCCCGAAAACCCCTCGGACTCGAGGCTCCGGGCCAGCTCGGCGACCGCCGACCAGCGGGACGAGGTCACCATCACGTCGATGTGCATCCGTGCATCCTGTCGCGCCGCCCCCCATTCCGAAATTGGCCCGGTTGGAAGCGTCATGCGCTCCGAACTGCGCCGAGAACGCTGGTCGGATGCCGATGTCGGTAGCGTCGGCCGGCGCGTGGCGATGAGCGGACCTGGTGTGGTGCTCGGCCGACGGCTCGGCCCGTTCCCCGGTCGGCTCGATGCGGACCTCGTGCGCGCCTACGCGCAGGCGACCGCTGATCCGAACGCCGGGCCGGTGGCGGGGAGCGCGGTGCCGCCGGTCGCGATCGTCACGCAGATCTGGGAGGCGCAGTCAGCGGCGTTCGCCGAGCTCGTGCCGCAGGCGGTGAAGGGCACGATGTCGGGCGGTGTGCACGGTGAGCACGACGTGGTGCTGCACCGGCCCATCGTCCCGGGCGAGGAGCTCCAGACGTGGGTCGAGGCGACCGGTTGCCGGCGGGGTGGCCGCCACGCCATCGTCACCATGCACTACGGCACGCATGACTCGGAGGGCGAGTTGGTCGCGGAGCAGTGGTGGACGACGGTCCTCCTCGGCGCGACCGCCGAACCGGTGGGGGAGCCGGCCCCTGCGCACAAGGTGGGCGCCGACGTGGTGCTGCAGCCCGTCGGCGATCACGTCGTGACCGTCGACGAGGACATGCCCCGCCGCTACGCCGAGGTCTCGGGCGACTGGAGCGAGCACCACTTCGACGTCGAGGCCGCCCGCCGCACCGGGTTCGACCGGCCCTTCCTCCACGGCCTCGCCACGATGGCGCTGTGCGCGCAGGGGGTCGTGGCCCTCGCGGCGGGTGGTGACCCGGATCGGGTTCGGCGGGTCGCGGTGCGCTTCGCGGCGCCGACCTTCGTCGGCGAGGACGTCACCGTCCACGTCGCCCGCGCCGACGATCGCACCATCACCTTCACCGCCGAGTCCGCCGGCGCCACCGTCATCACCGACGGCCTCGCCGAGCTCCGTTTCTGAAGGCAATACCGGTCGGATTCCGACCGCTATTGCCTTCAGGTTGCGGGGAGTACGTCGTCCGCGACGGTCTGGAGGTAGCGCCACGCGATCTCCGGGGGGAGGCCGCCGATGAGCGGGTGCAGCTGCAGGGGAGCACCGCCTCGCACCGACTCGATCGCCTGGTCGACCGACAGGATGCGGTGGGTGCGGTCCTCCTTGCGGAGCTCCTCCGCGGTGGTGGCGGACGAGATGCTCGCGACCTGGGTCTTGCCGACGTTCCACGCGGCGTAGGCCTGCACGTCGTGCATGAGGTACGGGCCGAGCTCGTCCCACGCCTGGTCGACGTCGTGCGCGACGAACACCGTCGTCGCGGTGTCGAGCGGCGGCACCATGCACAGGCCGGGCTCGTGTCCGGCGGCCCGCGCGGCCTCCTCGTACACCGCGACCAGGTCCTCGCCGCCGCCCTCGGCGAAGAAGCCGAGGCCGTGCCGGCCGGCCCGCTGCGCGGCCGCCACGCTCCCGCCGCCCCAGGCGATCATCGGCCCGCCCGGCGTGTACGGCGGCGGCGTCACGTGGATGCGCCGGCCGTCGAGCTCGAAGGGCTCGCCGGTCTTGGCCCGGAGCAGCACCCCGAGCTTCTCCTCGGCGATCTTGCCCCGCCGTCCGAACTCGACGCCGTACATCTCGTACTCGACCGGCCGGTAGCCGATCGCGGCGACGTACATCACCCGGCCCCGGCTGATGATGTCGATGACCGCCATCTCCTCGGCCAGCCGCACCGGGTCGTAGAGCGGCAGCAGCGCCACCGCGACCGTGATCGTCAGCGACGTGGTGCGGGCCGCCATCGCGCTGGCCAGCGTCAGGGGTGACGGGAGGTACCCGTCTTCCGCCGCGTGGTGCTCGCACACGACCGCGCTCAAGCAGCCGCGCGACTCGGCCCACGAGGCCATGTCGAGCGCAGTGGCGTACAGCTCGTCAGCCGGTGCACCCGTGGACGGGGCGCGCATGTCGAAGCGCATCATGAACACGCGCCTCAGCTTCGCGGATCGGGGCCCTCCATCGATTCCGCATCGGGCCCGGCCGGGCGGTCGACCCCGCCCACGCCGCCGTACATCTGCTCGCTGGCGCTGGTCCGCTCGACCGGCCAGTTCTCGTTGTCCGGTGGGTGGCGCTCGCGCAGGAAGAGCCACGCGACGATCGCCACGGCGATGAGCGCGGCGACGACCGCGATGAGACCGGTCACGTCCCGCCGTCCGGCCGGTCGTGGCCCTCCTCGTAGCGCTCCTTGCCCTGCGCCTCCTCCTCGAAGCGCTTCTCCGCCTCGTC
>JAFBAD010000140.1 GCA_019247975.1 Acidimicrobiia bacterium | reverse complement strand
CTGTACGTCTACAACGACACCGACGACGTCGACGCATTGGCCGATGCGCTCGGCGAGGCGGCAGAGTTCTTCTCCTTCCCGACACCCTGAGAGTCACGATGCCCGGTCTCGAAGACCTGTACCGCGAGATCATCCTCGACCACTACCGCAACCCGCGGAACCGCGGTGAGCTCGAGGCCCCGCCCGCGCACCGGGTCGAGGGCTTCAACCCGCTGTGCGGGGACGAGATCGTCGTGTACCTGGACGTGGACGACAGCGGCACCATCTCCGACATCCGCATCACCGGTCAGGGCTGCTCGATCAGCCAGTCGTCCGCGTCGATGATGTCGGCCGCGGTGAAGGGCAAGAGCGTCGATCAGGCCCGTGCGGTGACCCGGGCGTTCAAGGCGATGATGTCGATCCACGAGCACTCGCTCGACGGCGAGGAGGCCGAGCTCGACGAGCCGCTCGACGCCGACGTGAAGCTCGGCGACCTCGAGGCCTTGCGCGGCGTCGTGAAGTTCCCCGTGCGGATCAAGTGCGCCACGCTGTCCTGGAACACCCTGACCCAAGGGCTCGACGAGGTCGCCTCCCCCGCCCCCAGCTGACCTCCGCCGAGGTTGGCGCGCTGGCGGGGGCCAGAGATCCCCTCCGCGCACCAACCTCGAGTTCGTTGCGCCAAAGGGGGCTCAGACCCCCGGTAGCGCAACGAACTCATGGGCCGGAGCGGTGGATCGACCGGATGATCGCTCTCGCAGTCGACGCATCGAGCCCGACACCGATGGAGATCCGGACCTGCTCCGTGCCGCCGTCGACGAGGAGATCGAGCGACGGATCCTGATAGCGGTCGGGCGGGCGGCCGATCGCGACCCGGAGCCCGTCGATCGTGCCCTGGGTGAGCAGGTCCCGCATCTGGCTCAGCTCCCCCGTCGCTCGTCGCATCCACACCCCCTGACCGATCGCGTCGATCGGAAGGGCGGTGACCGCATCGCAGTGAGGGACGGGCCGTGTGTCGCCCAGGAAGAAACGCGGAGGAGCGCCGACGCGGAACATGCCCTGGCCGCACCTCTCGAGGTTCGCCACACCCAACTGCGCGTGATGCCACGACGGCGGGATGCGCACTGCCACACCTCCGTAGCGGATCTCCCGCCAGCCCCGAGTGGACCGGACCGCGCCCGACTCGAGGGCGCGCCGCTGGCCTGAATCGGTGATCGTGGCGGTCACCTGTTCGGCCAAGGGACCGAACGCAGTCGCCTTGCCGTGCTCGACCACCACGCCGGCCCGCGGCTTGTTCCACTCGGAGCAGAGGTCGGGCGGAGGAAGCGGCACGATCAGTACCCCAGTGGCGCCGCAGCCACCACGCAACGGAACCGTCCAGTCCCGCGGCACGGCGAGGCGGACGTCGTCGATGTCGAGGACCTTCCAGCCGGCCGGCACCACCGGCTGGGACGGCTCAGCACCGAGCGGCGTCAGCCAGCTCTCGGAGGCCAATGTCCGGGTCGGGTTCGATCGGTGTTCAGCGAGGAAGACGGCGACGACGCCCGCGACCACGACGAGCGTGGCGGCGACGGCGAGCCAGCGCAGCGGACGCCGTGGGCTCGCCGGCTCGAGTCGAAGGTCAGTGACCTCGTCGAGCGTGACCGGGTCGGCGGACGCGTCGATGTAGTCGCGGAGGCGGGTGCCAAGGTCAGGCATCTTCGGTCACTCCCAACGCGTCCCGGAGCTTGCGTAGCCCGCGCTCCCGGTACGACTGCACCGACGACACCGACACGTCGGTCATCTCGGCGACCTCCCGGTAGGTCCATCCGAAGCCCTCGATGAGCACGACCGCCACCCGCTCCCGCTCCGACAGCGCGTCGAGCGCAGCGGGGAGCTCGGGTTCGGTCCACGGTTCAGCGCGCGACGATGCGGCCGGGAAGAGGGGCGGGCGCAGACGTTCACGAGTCTTCGACTGCCCGACCCGATAGAGATAGCCGGCCGGGTTGGCCATGCTCCGGACCCGGGCCCAGTGCTGCCACGCATGCGCCAATCCCTCCGCTGCCGCTTCGCGCCCGCGCTCGGGCCCGTACGCAGCCACCAAGGCTCGTCGGAGGCGCGGTTCGGTCTCGGCGAAGAACGCCGCGAACCCGTCGGGGTCCACAGTCGTTGAGACCGGCGAGGGCCGACTTCGTACGGCGGGCTAGAGCAACGTGTTGATCGACTCGGCCAGGTACTCGTCGCGCTCGGTGAGGCCGCCCTTGTCGTGGCTCACGAGGTCGATCGTCACCTTGTTCCAGGAGTTCGACCAGTCGGGGTGGTGGTCGGCCTTCTCGGCGACCAGCGCCACCCGGGTCATGAAGCCGAACGCCTCGACGAAGTTGCCGAACTCGAACTCGCGATGGAACGCGCCGTCGACGACCGACCAGCCGTCAGGGGCCTGAGGTTCTGCCATGGCGGTAGGTCTACCTCTGATCAGTCGACCAGCCGGGCCCGGACCCACGTGAGGATGGCCGACTCGTAGTCGGCCGGTCCCGCCGGATCGGTGTTCACGCCGTGGGGCACCGTCGTGACCACGTGGCGGTCGCACGGCGGCGCGGCAGGGTTCGCCGCGTCGACGCACACCGGGAGGTTCACCGACGTGCTCGACGGCCCGAGCCCGGCGATGGCCCGCCGCAGGTTCTCGTGCGCGCAGTCGGCAGCACCGAGCGTGATCG
>JAFBAD010000118.1 GCA_019247975.1 Acidimicrobiia bacterium | reverse complement strand
GTGAGCACGCTCACCCCGATGACGGCGGCCGCGACGGTGGCACGCACGAGCTTGCGCTGCACCAGTGATCTCATTCGATTGTCCCCAACTCTGTGAACCACCGTGGAGTATCTCACGCTCTGTGGTGAGAGCACAAGTACCGCCACGAAGCGTGACCGGCGAACGGTCACGAATGGCTCATCATGCCAGGTCCGCAGCCGGTCGCGGTCACCCGGGGGGGATCTGTTCCGACCCGGGGTGGTCGGGCAGACTGGTGCCATGCCCCGGGCAATCTGGAGCGGGACGATCAGCTTCGGGCTGGTCAGCATCCCGATCAAGCTCTTCACCGCCGTGTCGCGCAAGAGCGTGCACTTCAACCAGATCGACACCCGCACGAACTCGCGCATCAAGCAGAAGCGGGTGTCCGACGCGGACGGATCCGAGGTCCCGCCCGAGGCGCTGGCCAAGGGCTACCAGCTGGCCTCCGGCGAGTACGTCATCGTCGAGGACGAGGAGCTCGCGGCGCTCGACCCGAAGGCGTCGCGCACCGTGGAGATCGAGGAGTTCGTCGACCTCGCCGAGATCGATCCGGTCTTCTACGACTCCGCCTACTTCGTCGCACCGGACCAGGCGACGCTCAAGCCGTACGCGCTCCTGCAGCGCGCGATGGAGGAGAGCGGCAAGGTCGGCATCGCCCGATTCGTGATGCGCACGAAGCAGTACCTGGCGGCCATCCGTCCGGTCGACGGCCGGCTGATGCTCTCGACGATGGTCTACGCGGACGAGCTGTCCGATCCCACCGACATCCCGGAGCTCGAGTCGATCGCCGACATCGAGATCTCCGACCGTGAGGTCGCGATGGCCCAGCAGCTCATCGAGAGCCTCGGAGCCGAGTTCGAGCCCGAGAAGTTCCGCGACACCTATCGCGACCAGGTGCTCGAGCTCATCGACCGCAAGGCGAGCGGGGCGACCGAGATCCTGACCGCCCCGGAGGAGCCGGCGGCCGCCAAGGTCGTCGACCTGATGTCGGCGCTCGAGGCCAGCGTCGCGGCGGCGAAGGCGGCCCGCAAGCGCCACCCGAGCGCGGGCGGTGCCGAGGACGAGTCCGAGGCCGAGCCCGCGGCGCGTGCGGCCAAGCGCACGGCCGCCAAGCGCTCGTCGACCAAGAAGGCCACGTCGCGCGCGCCGGCCAAGAAGGCGGCGAAGCGGCCGGCGAAGAAGGTCGCCGCCCGCAAGTCCGCTTGAGCGCCGCTTGACCCAGATCGAGGTCGAGGGCCGGCGCCTCGGTCTGTCCAACCTCGACAAGGTGCTGTACCCGGAGACGGGGTTCACCAAGGGCGAGGTCATCGACTACTACGCGCGCATCGCGCCGGTGCTCCTCGCCCACATCGGCGACCGGGGCATCACGATGCGGCGCTTCCCGAACGGGGTCGACGGCGGCAGCTTCTTCGAGAAGCGGTGCCCGACCTACCGGCCCGATTGGGTGGGCACCGCGCTCGGACCCGGGGACCACAACGGCTCGATCGGCTACTGCGTGCTCGACTCCGCGGCCGCCATCGTCTGGGCGGCCAACCTCGCGGCGCTCGAGATCCACGCCCCGATGGCGCGCGCCGGAGACATCGACGCACCCGAGATGGTGGTGTTCGACCTCGACCCCGGCGAGGGTGCCGGGATGGTCGAGTGCGCGGAGGTCGGGCTGCTGATCCGCGACGTGCTCGACGGGATCGACCTCGTCTGCTTCCCCAAGACGTCGGGTTCGAAGGGCCTGCAGCTCTACGTGCCGCTCAACGCCGGCGCGACCCACAGCCACGAGCAGACCGGCGCGTTCGCGCTGGCGGTCGCGCAGGCCATCGAGCGGGCCCACCGGACGCTGGTGGTCACCGTGCAGACCAAGGCGCTGCGCAAGAACAAGGTCCTGATCGACTGGAGCCAGAACAGCCGCCACAAGACGACGATCGCGGCGTACAGCCTGCGGGCGCGGCCGGCGCCCACGGTCTCGACCCCGGTCGACTGGGACGAGGTCGAGGCGGCCGCCGACGGCGAGCTGCTGAGCTTCGAGACCGACGATGTGCTCGACCGGGTCGACGAGCGGGGCGACCTCTTCGCGGAGGCGGCGACGCTGCGCCAGGAGCTCCCCGGGTAGCTCGCAGCGGAGATCCGTGCGGCGCACGGATGTGCGGAACGGCGTCGGGGCGGACGATCAGCCCATGACGAACAGCTACCTCCTCGCCCACGACGTCGAGCTCCACCGGTCGCGGCTCCAGGCCGAGGCCGCCGCTCGCCCCCGTCGCAGCCGCTCCCACCGGCGTTTCCGGGACATGGGGTCCGCCCTGGCAGGCCTGAAGTCCCGGAAAGCTCAGCTCTTCCCTCGGCCCGGGATCGGGAGCTCCTGGGCCTCGGCCAGCGCGGCGGCCACCTCCCGGGCGACCTGCTGACGACCCTCGAGGCCCATCGTGGTGCAGCCGCAGTAGGTGATCGTGGCTCGGGCCCGGCCCACGAACACGTACTGGATCAACTCGGCCGCCGCCTGGCCGTCCGCACGGTAGCGCTCGAGGTACCCGACGCCGGGCGCCTGCGGGTCGACCGGGAGCTGGACGAACTGCGGATCGGTCTCGGCGCCCGACTGCTCGCGGAGGCGGGTGCGCTGGCAGGCGTACCACTCGTCGCTCTCGGCCCGGCGCAGATCGGCAGCCGCGTCTGCGTCGTGGCCGTAGACGGTGAGGTTGATCGTGACCTGGCCGTCGGCGGTCGAGCCGGTGTGGTGATCGAAGACGGTGTGGTAGCGGGACACCGCGCCGGTGTTCCAACCGCTCGGTGAGCACAGCTCGGTGCTGGCCTTCGGGAGCTGCTCGGCCGCGCTGAGCTCCCAGGCGTCGCCGAGGTGCGTCGCCACGTTCCGGCTCGCGTCCTCGCCGTCGTCGCCGGAGGTCTCGGGCGAGGTGGTGGACCGTGCCTCGGTCGAGGTGACGACCGGGCCGACGTGCGGACCGCCGGCCGAGGGAGCGGACGAATCGTGCTGATCCGTCCCGAGCAGCGTCACCGCGCCGACGCAGACGATGACGACGAGCAGCCCGGCGCCCGCGATCGCGGCGACGACCGTCGCGGCGGTCCTGCCGCCCCGGTTGCCCGGCGGCGGCCACGGCGAGGGAGGCGCACCGGCCGGCGGTGTCGCCCCGGGCGGTGGGGGCCACGGCGGCGGCGCTGCGGCTGCAGCCGAGGGCGGCCGCGGCGGAGTCGGACCGCCGACCTGCATCGGAGGCGGCTTCCAGTGCCCGTCGTCTCCGAGGATCCACCCCGGACCCGGGTGGGGCTCCAGGCTCCATGTGCCGTACCTCCGCCGTCGACCAGGATCCATCGGCTGCAGCGGGCCGGTCATGACCCCCGGCCGAGCGCAGCCGACCACCCGACCTGACGTCAGGTCGCTGTCAGATCCGCGCCCCGGTCCGTCGCGGGGCCGTCATGCGCAGGGCACGAGCGGGTAACCGGCGCTCCGTACGTTCCGCGCGGTGAACGTCCTCAGCCTTCCCTCACCGTCGCGGCGGCTCCTCCGTCGACCTCGGCCCGAGCTCCTCCCGCTGCGCTCCTTCAAGGAACGCCCGACGCAGAAGCGCTTCGCCATGCTCCTCGCGGCGAAGGCGATCGGCGTCGGCTCGATCGGCGCGGCGATCTGGTTCTTCACCTTCATGTTCGAGTCCGCGGCCGGGGCAGCGCCGGCGCAGGCGGCGACGAAGGCGGCCGACGTCATCAACCCCCTCAACACGGTGTGGGTGCTGGTGGCTGCGTTCCTCGTGTTCTTCATGCAGGCCGGTTTCATGGCGCTCGAGGCCGGGTTCGCCCGGTCGCGGGAGTCGGTCAACGTGATGATGGAGTGCATCTTCGACACCTGCCTCTGCGGTGTCCTGTACTTCATCGTCGGCTTCGCCTTCGAGTTCGGCGTCGGCAACGGCCTGATCGGGCACTCGTTCTTCTTCCTGCACCACGACACGGCTGACTACAACGGCACGGGCGTCGCGTTCTTCGCGTTCGTGCTCTTCCAGTTCGCCTTCGCCGACACTGCGTCGACCATCACCTCCGGTGCGATGGTTGGTCGCACCAGCTTCAAGGGCGACATCCTGTACAGCCTCGCGGTGTCGGGCTTCATCTATCCGCTGACGTGCCACTGGATCTGGGGTCCGGGCGGTTGGCTCGGCAACACGATGGGATGGTTCAGCGGGCTCGTTCCCGACGGCGTCGTGTTCCGCGACTTCGCCGGATCGACTGCGGTGCACACGGTCGGTGGCATGCTCGCCCTCGCCGGTGCCGTGGCGCTCGGTCCGCGCCTCGGCCGCAAGTTCGCGCGGGACGGTGGCGGGCCCATGCCGCCCCACGACGTGAACATCGCGGCGATCGGCGCCGTGCTGCTGTGGTTCGGCTGGTACGGCTTCAACCCCGGTTCGACCTTGTCCGCCATGGACTGGGAGGGCATAGGTCGGGTGGCGATCAACACCACCATCGCTGCGAGTGCGGGCGGGCTCGTCGCCGTGTTCTTCGTCTATCCCCGCAGCAAGAAGTGGGACGTCGGCATCTCGATCAACGGCTTCCTCGGCGGCCTCGTCGCCATCACCGCACCCTGCTACTGGGTGAACCCGGGTGCCGCGCTCATCATCGGCGCCGCCGCCGGCGTCGTGGTCCCGCTCGCCACCGATCTGATCGAGCACCTGCGCATCGACGACCCGGTCGGCGCGGTCCCCGTGCACCTCGCGTGCGGCATCTGGGGGACGCTCTCGATCGGCTTGTTCGCGTCAGGTGACTTCGGCATCCCGACCGCGACCGGTGCCGACAACACGGCCCCGGTCGAGGGCCTCTTCTACGGAGGCGGTGCTGCGCAGCTGGTCGCCCAGGTGATCGGGAGCGTGACCTGCATGGTCGCCGTGGCCGCGCTCGGCTTCGGGGTGATGTTCGCGATCCGACGGATACCGGGGAGCTTCAACCTGCGCATCGCCGAGGAGCACGAGCTGTCGGGCATCGACGAGTACCTGCACGGCCTGCCCGCCTACCACATGGAGCTCGGGTCGGGCGCGTCCTACAGCGCCTACACGGGCGCATCCAGCGTCGACGGGACCGTGCCTGCGGTGCGGTCCGAGGGAGAGAAGGTCTGACCATGCACGTCGTGACCGCGATCGTGAAGCCGTTCAAGCTCGATGAAGTCAAGACCGCCCTCCGCGAGTTCGGGGTGCTCGGTCTCACCGTCTCCGAGGTCCAGGGGTACGGCCGCCAGGGAGGCAAGAGCGAGACGTTCCGGGGCAGCGAGTACACGACCGACTTCGTCGCCAAGGTGCGCGTCGACGTGCTGGTGGACGACGGGCAGGCGGACCGGGTCTTCGAGGTCATCGCCGGTGCCGCCCGCACCGGGAAGATCGGTGACGGCAAGGTGTGGGCGACGCCTGTGGACCGGGTGATGCGGGTGCGCACCGGCGAGCTCGGTCCCGACGCCCTCTAGTCGCCCACCCGAAATCCGCCGGAAACACCCGATGCCTACGTTGCCGGAGGTGGGCGTCCCGACCGTCGTGCAATGGCCTCGGGACGACCACCTCCGTGCAGCTGCAGCGGAGGCGGGGATCCCCTGCCTGCTCGTGATCGGCGCGGGGTCCCCGATCCCGGCGGTCGGTCGCGGCGAGGACTGGGTGCGCGCCGGGACCGACGAGCGATGGATCGCGGCGCGGCTCGCTGCGCTGTGCGAGGCAGGTCGCCGACCCGGCGCGATCGTCCCGCCGGTGCTGCCTCGCTCGTTGGACGACACGGCACGCGAGGTCGCTGCGCTGCTGGCGGCGGCGCCGGGCGAGCTGGTGCCACGGTCTGATCTCGAAGCGGTCGCGCGGGGCGACCTGCGTGGTGCCCTCGGGCGGGTGAGGGCTGCGCTCCGACCGCTCGGTTGGTCGGTCGATCCGGTCCCCGGCGTCGGGTACGTGCTCGTGCACGGGGCCGACCGATGAGGGCATCGCGCGCCGCAGTCCGATGGCCGCTCGTCGCGACCGTTGCGGCGATGTTCGTCATCGTCGCCGTGCCGACCGCGCTGGACGCCGTGGACCAGGTGGTCGGCCCGGTGGCCAGGTCGGTCGGGGTCGCTCAGCCGGCAGCCGTTCGCACTGCACGAGGGTCCGGTCGGGCGGTGCTGACCCGGGTGCGCCAGCACATCGGGACCGTGACCCGGACGCCCTCCGACACCCTCCGGCGGGTGACGTCGGCCGGTCACGTGCGCCGAACGGCGCGTCCGATCGGTCGAGCCGGTCTGGTGACCCTCGTAGTGGCCGGCGCCGTCGGTCGCTGCCGTCGGCGTCGTCGCCGATCTCCGGTCCCACCGCGCCAACGCGGGCCCGATGGGTCCCGCGCTCCTCCTCTGGCGAGCTCCGCCTGCCGCGTGTCCGCGGCAGCGCTCGCCCTCGGCCGCGCGTGCGGCCGCGATCAAGGAGGAACTTCGTGTCCGTCGTTGCAGATGACGTAGGTACGGCCGTCGCCCAGGCCGCCGGCTGGGCTGTCTCGCAGGGCGTCGCCGTCGAGCTCTGGCCGCCCGACGAGCTCGAGCTGTCCGGCTCGATCCGCTACCGCCGCCGCCCGTTGCTCCTGCTCGTCGCGCCGGGCGCGGCGCCGCCGGCCCTCGACGACCTCTCGACGGCCGTCGCACTTCCGGGGGACGCCGACGAGGTCATCGCCCGCGCGCGAACACTCTGCGCCCGAGCGCGCACCGCCGGAATGGTGCTGACCTACGTCGACTCGGACGACGTGCTGCGCATGGGCAACCGGTTGGTCGTGCTGAGCCCGATCGAGGCGAAGATGATGCGCATCCTGCTCGAGCACCCCGGGCGGGTCGTCAGCCGGGAGCGGTTCAACCAGGAGATCTGGCCGGATCGACCGAGGCACGACTTCGCCACGTTGAACGGGCGGCTGCGCCTGCTCCGCCGGCACATCGCCGACCTACCGCTGCGCATCCACTCGGTCCGTCGCCGCGGCCTCATCCTCGTGACCGACGACGCTCCCTTCACCGTTTCCGGGACATGATCCAGGCGATGACCGGGACCATGTCCCGGGAAGCTCGCCGGACTACCGGGCGACGAAGTACTTGGCCTTGGGGTGGTGGCAGATGATGGCGCTGGTGGTCTGCTCCGGCTGGTACTGGAAGCCGGTCTCCTCGCTCACGGTGATCCCGAGGCGATCGGCGCCGAGCAGCTCGGCGACCCGCTGGTTGTCCTCGAGGTCGGGGCAGGCGTCGTAGCCCCACGAGTACCGACCGCCCCGGTACTGCTGGCGGAACAGCCCGGCCAGCGTCGGGCCGTCCTGGTCGGCGTAGCCCAGCTCCTCCCGGATGCGCCGGTGCCAGTACTCGGCGAGCGCCTCGGCCATCTCGACCCCGAGACCGTGGAGGTAGAGGTAGTCCTGGTACTTGTCGTTGGCGAACAGCTCGGCGGTCCGCTCGGAGACGGCCGCCCCCATCGTCACGATGTGGAAGGCGACGTAGTCGACCTCGGCCGACTCGATCGGCCGGAAGAAGTCGGCGATGCAGAGCCACGGCTCCTTGCGGGCCCGCGGGAACCAGAAGCGGGTGAGCTCGCGGTCGCGGGACTCGTCCTCCCAGATCACGAGGTCCTGCCCGTCGCCGTTGCAGGGCCAGTAGCCGTAGACGACCGCGGGGTTGAGCAGCCCGTCGGCCTTCGCCGCCGACAGCTGCTCCCGCAGCATCGGCCGCAGGCGGGCCTTGAACTCCTCGTCGGTCTCCTTCGAGCCGTCGGCCTTCTTCTCGGGACGGAACTGCCACTGGTTGCGGAAGAGCGCGGTCTCGTTGATGTAGGCGGCGATGTCGTCGAGCGCGATGCCCTTCACGATCTTCGAACCGGTGAACGGCGGCACGAAGATCTCGTTGTCGTCCTCGACCACCGGCGAGCGCTCGGGGAGATCGACCGGCTCCTGGTCGCCTGAGCCGAAGCGGCCGCGGAGCTCGACGGTGGAGTCGGTCGGCACGCGGCCCCAGTCCGGGTCGTCGCTCGTCGGGTCGCGACGGATCTCACCGAGGCGGTCCATCACCCGCAGACCCTCGAACGCGTCCTTCCCGTAGAAGAGCCGGCCGTTGTACACCTCGCGCAGGTCGCGCTCGACGTAGGTGCGGGTGAGCGCGGCGCCGCCGAGCAGCACCGGGATGCCGTGGAGGTCGCGGCTGTTCAGCTCCTCGAGGTTGTCCCGCATGATGAGCGTGGACTTCACGAGGAGGCCGCTCATCCCGATCGCATCGGACTTCACCTCGAGCGCCTTGTCGATCATCTCGGTGATGGACACCTTGATGCCGATGTTGTGCACCTCGTAGCCGTTGTTGGTGAGGATGATGTCGACGAGGTTCTTGCCGATGTCGTGGACGTCGCCCTTGACGGTGGCGAGCACGATGCGGCCCTTGCCGGAGTCGTCGGCCTTCTCCATGTGCGGCTCGAGGTAGGCGACCGACGCCTTCATCGTCTCGGCCGACTGCAGCACGAACGGCAGCTGCATCTCGCCCGCCCCGAACAGCTCGCCCACCACCTTCATCCCGGCGAGCAGCGTGTCGTTCACGATGCTGAGCGCGGGGGTGCCCTGCGCGAGTGCCTCGTCGAGATCGGCTTCGAGGCCGTTGCGGTCGCCGTCGATGATCCGCTGGCTCAGGCGCTGCTCGACCGGCCAGCCCGAGCGGTCCTCCTGCTCGACCTTCTGCACCTGCACGTCGGCGAAGATCTCGAGCAGCTTCTGCAGCGGGTCGTACGACTCGTCGCCGTCGGACAGCGCGCCCGCGGCACCGCGGCGGTCCCACACGAGGTCCATGCAGACGTCGCGCTGCTCGTCGGGGATGCGGTTGAGCGGGAGGATCTTCGAGGCGTGGACGATCGCGGAGTCGAGCCCGGCCTCCACGCACTCGTGCAGGAAGACGGAGTTGAGGACGTGCCGCGCCGCCGGCTTCAGGCCGAACGACACGTTCGACAGCCCGAGGACGGTGTGGCAGCCGGGAATTTCGGCCTTGATGCGACGGATCGCCTCGATGGTCTCGATCGCGTCCCGACGCAGGTCGTCGTCACCGGTCGAGAGCGGGAAGGTCAGCGCGTCGAAGATGAGGTCTTCCGGCTCGAGCCCGTAGGTGTCGACCGCGAGGTCGACGATGCGGTGGGCGACCCGCATCTTCCACTCGACGTCGCGGGCCTGACCCTCCTCGTCGATGAGCAGGCAGATGACCGCGGCGCCGTAGGTCTTCGCGAGCGTGAAGACGCGATCGAGCCGCGAGCCCGGCGCGAAGCCGTCCTCGAGGTTGGCCGAGTTGAGGATGGCCCGGCCGCCGATCCACTGGAGGCCGGCCTCCATCACCTGTGGCTCGGTGGAGTCGAGCACCAGCGGCGCGTCGACCCGGGTGGCGAGGCGGCTGGCGACCTCGTCCATGTCGATCGTGCCGTCACGACCGACGTAGTCGACGCACACGTCGAGGATGTGCGCGCCTTCCTTCACCTGGTCGGTGGCCATCTTCGTGGTCGTGTCCCAGTCGGCCTC
>JAFBAD010000116.1 GCA_019247975.1 Acidimicrobiia bacterium | reverse complement strand
CACCCCGAGCCATCGCCCGGAACGCCACATTGATCACCGACTGCGAAACCCTCGCCGTCACACGACAACCCCCTCAATCAGGAGATGTCGCGCTCACCCCTTGAACCAGCCGTCGGATTCCGACCGGTATTGCCTTCGATCATTCCTGGCGGTGTTGGATCGTGCGCCACTCGGCCATGGCCCGGAGGACGAGCACCGCGACCACCGCGACCCCGCCTGCCGCGAGCAGGGCGCCGACGAGCGCGCCGAGGCCGGCCTTGGTGCCGCCGCAGCCCGACGTGCACTGCAGGTCGGTCACCGAGTAGCCGATGAGCCCGCCGCACAGGCCGCCGACGAGGATCGCGACGAAGGCGAGCACCCGGGCGGTCGTCGACGGCAGGGCGGAAGCGACACCCCCCTGGGGCTGCGACGAGGCATGCTCTCGGGGCTCGGGCATCCGTCGATCGTAAGTCCGGGCGCAGGAAGATGGTCTCCCTGAGAGAAAAGGCACCGTGCGCACGCTCGTTGTGATCCCGACGTACCAGGAGGCGGAGAACATCGCCGATGTCCTGGACCGGGTGCGCGCGGTGGTGCCGGCGGCCGACGTGCTGGTGGTCGACGACAGCAGCCCGGACGGCACCGCCGACCTCGCCGAGGTGACCGGCAAGGAGCTCGGTGGCATCTCGGTGCTCCGGCGCCCCTCCAAGGAGGGCCTCGGTCCCGCGTACAAGGCCGGGTTCCGGCAGGGCCTCGACGGGGGCTACGAGATCCTCGTCGAGATGGACGCCGACCTGTCCCACGACCCCGCTGCGCTGCCCGAGCTGCTGGCCGAGGTCGAGCGGGGGGCGGACCTCGCGATCGGCAGCCGCTACGTGTCCGGCGGGTCCGTGCCGGGCTGGCCGAAGCACCGCCTGTGGCTGAGCCGCGCCGGCAACAGCTACTCGGCGGCGGTCCTCGGCATCCACCTGCGCGACGTGACCGCCGGGTACCGGGCCTACCGGGCCGAGGTCGTGCGCGAGATCGGGCTCGACCACGTGCACAGCCAGGGCTACGGCTTCCAGGTCGAGATGGCCTACAAGGTGCTGCGGGGCGGCGGCACGGTCGTCGAGCTGCCGATCACCTTCCGCGACCGCGTGCGGGGCACGTCGAAGATGTCGCTCTGGATCGTCGGCGAGGCCGTCCGCCAGGTCACCTGGTGGGGCTTCCGTGACCGGGTGCTGCGGCGGCGCAAGGACCGTCGCCTCCGCACCGCCGGCGCCGCTTCCTGACCCGTCGATCCCTAACCTCTGGGATCGTGCCTTCAGCCACCACCCGCACCCTCCAGGGGCGCGTCGAGGGGGAGCGGTCCGGGGACGTCAGCGTCTTCCGGGGAATCCCCTACGCCGCGTCGACCAGCGGCGCCGCCCGCTTCGCCCCGCCCCGCCCGCCCGAGCCCTGGGACGGCGTGCGACCGTGCCGCACGGCCGGCCCGATCGCTCCGCAGAACCCGTCCGCGCTCGAGACGATGCTCGGCTCCGACGGGAGCACCGGCGACGAGGACTGCCTGAGCCTCAACGTCTTCACGCCCGACTGCGACGACGCCGGCCGGCCGGTCATGGTGTGGATCCACGGCGGCGCGTTCGTGACGGGCACCGGTTCGATCCCGTGGTACGACGGCGCCCGCCTGGCCGCGCGCGGCGTCGTCGTGGTCACGATCAACTACCGGCTCGGCGCGCTCGGGTTCCTGCACCTCGAGGGCATCGCGCCGGGGTTCGACGGCGCGGGCAACGCCGGGCTGCTCGACCAGATCGCCGCGCTCGAGTGGGTGCGGGACAACGTCAGCGGCTTCGGCGGCGACCCCGACCAGGTCACGATCTTCGGTGAGTCGGCCGGCGCGATGAGCGTCGCCTGCCTCCTCGCGGCGCCGGCCGCCCGCGGCCTCTTCCGCCGGGCCATCCTCCAGAGCGGCGCGGGTGCGCACGTCCACGAGCCCGAGCGGGCGACCGCGGTCGCCCAGAAGTTCCTCGCCGAGGCGGGCGTCGGGCCGGGTGACGTCGACCGGCTGCGCGAGCTGTCGGTGGCCGACCTGCTCGCGGCGCAGCAGCGGCTGTCCGAGTCGACGCCCTTCGACGACGGTCTCCCGCTGCAACCGGTGGTCGACGGCACGGTGCTCGTCGACCGGCCGCATCGCGCGATCGGCGCCGGCCACGCAGCAGGCGTCGACGTGCTGATCGGGACGACGGCGGAGGAGATGAACCTCTTCCTCCTCATGGATCCCGGGCTCGGCTCGCTCGACGAGGCCGGGTTGTCGGCTCGAGCCGATGCTCGCTTCGTGCCCGCGGGGCGCAAGCCTGGTGAGGCGCTCGCGGTGTACCGCCAGGACCGCCCGGACGCACCGGTGCGTGACGTCCTGTGTGCGCTGCTCACCGACTTCACGTTCCGCATCCCGGCGATCCGCCTCGCCGACGCGCAGCTGACCCAGCACCCCGGCGTGTGGATGTACCTCTTCACCTATCGGACCCCCGCGTTCGGCGGGCAGCTCGGCAGCTGCCACGCGCTCGAGATCCCGTTCGTGTGGGACAACCTCGATGCGCGTGGCGCGGCGATGTTCGTCGGTGAGGTGGACGACGGCCTCCGGGCGCTGGCCACCCAGATGGCCGACGCCTGGGTGGCGTTCGCGACCAGCGGCGTGCCTGCCGCGCCGGGCCTGCCCGAGTGGCCCCGCTACGACGCGGACCGGCGGGCGACCATGCGCTTCGACGTGGGCGCGGTCGAGGTCCTCGACGACCCGGGTCGCGCCGAGCGCGAGCTCTGGCAGGGGCTCGATCGCTGACCCGCCAGAATGGGGCGGTGCGGCAGTGGCTGGTCGGGGGAGGGGTCATCGAGGGGCCTGACGGCGTGCTGCTGGTGCAGAACCGGCGCCGGGACGGCCGGGTCGACTGGTCGCCACCCGGCGGGGTGATCGACGAGGGCGAGACGATCCTCTCGGGCCTCACCCGCGAGGTCGCCGAGGAGACCGGCCTGGTCGTCGACGGCTGGACCGGCCCGGTCTACGAGATCGAGGCCGAGGCGCCCGACCTCGGGTGGGTCCTGCGGGTCGAGGCCCACCTGGCCCGCACGTGGACCGGCGACCTCGCGATCGCCGATCCGGACGGCATCGTCGTCGATGCCTGCTTCACGCCCA
>JAFBAD010000106.1 GCA_019247975.1 Acidimicrobiia bacterium | reverse complement strand
GTGGAGCTCCTAGCTGTACAGCGGGACGTAGGGAGATGGGGTGTGCTCGAAGAATTGAGCGACGTCTGGTGATGAGTGTCGGCTGGCGGCCGCCGCACGAGCCACTAGATCGGCGGGCCTGACTTCGTCGAGACCGTGGAGCCCATGCGGGACTGGGACATCGACGCGGACGACGTTCTGGCGCCCCACGATCAGTGCCGCATGGTTCTTGGCCGCCAGAGCCTGACCGCGCAGCACAACGTCCAACGCGTCTCGCCGCCACGCGACGAGTCCTCCGGTGTCGAGTCGCTCGGGCCGAGCAACGAGTTCCGTCACGGTGCCGACGTTCATCACTCGTACTTGACGGACATCTGCGCCCAATCGATCGACGGCTTCGGCCACTCCGACCATCGTTGGGTTGTTCGCCCACACGCCTCCGTCGACGAGTCGGTAGCCGCCGAGCCCGTGAACCGGCAGGTATGTCGGTGCCGATGCGGTAGCCATTGCCACGTCGACGGCTGAGACTCGCCAGTCTCGGCGCAGGTCAGGGTGGTGCGGGGTGCGGAACAGGTGAACGTCGTCGCTTACGAGGTCGTAGGACGGGATCGCCAGACGAGCAGCGGAGGCACCTAGGAGCTTGTCGCCGAACTGACGCTCTAGGACCGCCCGAAGGTGTCGGGGGTTGTGCTTCGCTCGTCGGAGCCACCGGATGCGCCGAGACTTCAAGAGGCCAGTTGGAAAGACCTTAGTGCCGTCGGTCGCATAGAGCTCGAGCAGTTGCCGGGGCGAGACGCCGAGGCCGAGGCCCAGAGCGATGATCCCGCCGGTGGAGGTGCCCGTGATCAAGTCGAAGTGATCGGCGACACGAGTACCGAAGTCGTCCTCCCACGCTGCAAGAGCGGCCGCCGTGAATATGCCTCGAAGACCACCGCCGTCGAGCGCCAGGACCTGCACAACGCGGCTCTGGTCGGGCGGGTCGCCACACTGGCCACTCGTCGTTGGCGTCGCACTCCCCACCCGGTCCGCTCCTCAGCAGGTTCGAAGACCGGAAGTCCTTGTGCAAGATTGACGTCGCTACAACGGCTGGGCCTGCGGGCTCCGGTCAGGGGCTGGCTGGAGGGAGCGTCAACTTCCTCCAGCCGGTCCACCACTCGTGAAAATCGGTGTGCCAATCTGGCGACACACTTGTAACTTCACATGTGTGGTTTGACCACCCCGCAAGGTACCACACGACTGTGGTGGCCGAGGTTGCGGTTCTGGCGACCGATGCCAGCGGACGAGCCACGGCTCCGGTGGCAGGCGCTCTGCGGTGCCAGGTTCACAGTCCGAGGGTCGCGGCTACCGCGCACATCGTGCCCCCGCCACCATCGAAGGTCCTGGTCAGAGCCGGTGCGCGAGCACCGGCTCTGGCCGTTCCGCAGCGATCCTCCACCGGATCGTCTATCGGACGACGCGACTTTCGACTGGGATGAGACGTCATGAGACACGGCGCTGCGCCCCCACAAGTCCGGCGGAGCGCTGCGATCGGTTCCTGGTCGCCTTGCTCTGGCCTCAGGAGTGGTGCGGTTGCCTGTGCTGAGACCCGACGACGGCGTTCATGCAGTCAGCCGCGAGCCGAACGGGGCTGGTCTGGTCCGACCGGGGCTGTGCGCAGTCAGGTTCTTGAAGTTGATGTGGCGACCATCGGCGCACGTGACGGTCACGAATTCGCGTCGATGTGCGGCAAGGCCGACTCTGCCGGCGGTGACGGTTGCCGAGGTGACCGCGCCGATGGGGATACGGCGTGTCCCTCGAAGAGATCGAAGCGTGACCTCGCGGTCGGTGACCCCCCGATGGGCAGTGCCCGGTTGTCTCACCGGTGATACAGTCAGGGCCGTGGCTGAGGCATCGGTCAGGGACTTGCGCAACCGGGGTGGCGAGGTGCTCGACCGAGTCCTGGCAGGCGAGCTCGTCACCGTGACTCGCGACGGCCGTCCGGTCGCCGAGCTCCGCCCGCTGCCCGGCAGTCGGCTCAACGCGCACGCGCTCGTCGAGCGGTTCGGGCGCCTGCCGCGCCTCGACCCGGCGACGTTCCGTTCCGACATCGACGCCGTGGTCGACCAGGCGATCTGACGATGACCGTCGGGATCATCGACACCAACGCGCTCATCCTCGTCGAGCGCCTCGATGCTGATGATCTGCCCGACGAGCCGGTCATCACTTCGATCACCCTCGCCGAGCTGTCCGTAGGTCCGCTCGTCGCCACCGACGACCACGAGCGCGCCAGTCGGCAGGCCCGACTCCAGGAAGCGGAGTCGGTCTTCGAGCCACTGCCGTTCGATGCCGCAGCCGCCCGAGCGTTCGGTGGTGTTGCTGCCTCACTTCGGCGGTCGGATCGCAAGCCTTCCGCTCGCGCATTCGATGTGCTGATCGCAGCGACTGCGATCGCCAACCAGCTGCCGCTGTACACCTGCAACCCGCGTGACTACGTCGGCATCGACGGCCTTGACCTCGTCGAGGTCCCCCATCCCGACGCCTAGAGCGAAAGCGTCGCAGCTACCGCGCACGTCCCGCCCCGCCAGATCTCAGGCACTGAGACACGGTCCACCGGCCCGGCTCTCTTTGCTGTCCGGGACCTCGCTCCGATCCTCAGCTGCTTCGAGTTAGGTCGTCGACGAGTGGACCGGATCGAGGGATTCGTCGCCACCACCAACCCGACGACGCATCGACTCGGTAGGAGCGACCGAGACTCGATGTCTGGTCCTCAGCGGTCGCTGCTCGGAACCGTTCGTCGGCTGCTGCGATCCGTGATCGCAGTCGGCTGCGCAACGGTTCTGCTGCCCAGTCCTCGACGAGTGCCAGGGCGTCACGCCCGGTCAGGTCGTTGGTGTAGTCGTCGATCGTCAGCCGATACGTCCCGACCTCCTGCGACAGTCGCTCCCACTCGTCGAGGAGCCACTCCACCAGGGAAGACGCCTCACGATGGGGTGCCCATCCCGCGTCCTGCAGACGCGCGCCGAGCTGAGCGACCTCGTCCGCATCGTCGCCGACAGCTGCCACTCGTTCAGTCTGGCGCTCGCTCGCAGCGACCCGCCGCCTCTGCAGCCAGCGCCTCCTCGCAAGGCCGGGTCTCGGGGCTTCTTCTCGTTGCGATCGGCGACCTGGCTATCGGTAATCTCCGCGTCGATGGCGGGTGACGGGGGCGGTCGGATCGACGCGGAGCTCGAGCGGTTGCTGCGGGCCGCGGCGCCGTTGTGGTCAGCCGAGGCGGAGCTCGTCGAGGCCTACTTCTCCGGCCCGACCCGCACGCAGGCCCACGACCTCCTGTGGCTCGAACGCCAGTGCTACAAGGAGCTCGTCGACGGCGTGGAGCCGCGCCTCCGCGCGCTGCACGACGGCTTGGACGAGCTCGGTGACCCGGACCGTCGGGCCGGCGCGCTCGTCGACGCCGACGAGCTGGAGGAGGAGCTGCGCCACCTCGACCTGTTCCTCGCTGCGCACCAGGCCGTCGCCGGCACCGACGCGACGCCGCTCGACGTGGCTCGCCTGCGCCGGGAAGGTGGGTGGCCCGAGAACGACGCGCTGCGGGAGGCGCGGGCGCGGCACCGGCGCGACCACGGTCGTCTCGGCCAGCTGGCCGAGGCGGCGACCGAGGGCGGCTGCTGCACGCTCTACGCGGCCGGGATGCAGCTGCCGATCCAGAACGCAGCCGACGAGCTCATCGTCGCGGCGAACCGCACCGTGTACGTCGACGAGGTCCGCCACATGCGGCTCGACAAGATCGGCGAGCGCGGCCTGACGTCAGCCGACTGGTCGGTGCTGACCGACCTGGTCGCGGAGCAGCTTCGGCTGCGCGTCGACATGCGCGACGCGCAGTTCAGTCATCCGCTCGACGAGGAGCGGGTCGCCGAGCTGCGCGCCGGCGGCGCGGCGATCCGTGTGGACATCCTGGAGCGCATCGGCCTCACCGCGGATCAGGCCGGGCGAGTGGCCACCAGCTCCACGTAGTCAGCGGTCTGCGCGGTGCCTGGTCCGGCTCCGGCCGGCAAGGTCGACCCAGCGCGCACGACCCTGAGGTCCACGGTCAAGCCTGCGTCCTCGAACAGGCTGCGCACCTCGTCGGTGGTGCCGAGCGGATGGATCGTGACCGAGGCTGCGTACGCGTCGACGGCGTCGAGCAGCTCGTGTCGCGTCGCGGGCAGGAGCGAAGGATCGATCGCCGCCAGACGCTCGTCGACCGCGCCGCGCAACCGAGCGGTCCGGTCGTCCTCGAAGGTGTCGCGCGTCGCCGGGGCCAGGCGGGTGTTCGTGACGATCCGGCCACCGGGCCGGAGCAGGTCGTGCCACCGCACCGCGAGAAGGGACCGTCCCTCGGCGGGCATCTGCGACACGAAGGAATGGGTGGTGATCAGATCGAAGCCCTGCGGGTCGGTGTGATCGAGGACGTCGGCGACGACCCCTGCCGCCGGCGGCTCACGATCGTCCTCGTCCGACTCGGGCTGGCAGAGCGCCACCGGCGTGGGGCAGCGATCGAGGACGACGATCTCCGGCTGCTCTCCGTCGGTGATCGTGCGCACGAGGTCGAACATCGCCGGGTCGGCCAGTCCGGAGACGAGGATGCGCGGGCGGCGCGCCGCCGTGCCCGGCGACGGGAGCTGTCGTCGGAACCAGTCGAGGTGCCGGTCGGGTCCGGCTCCCAACCCGAGCAATCTGACGGTGGGCCACAGGCGGTGGTACCCGCGGCACGACGGCGGGCACGACGTGGGAGCCAGCTGCCACGCACGCCTGGCGATCCTCCACGGGTCATCGTCAGTCATCGCCGACACGGCGCCGCCTCTCCAGCCCTTCCAGCCACATCAGTCCCGCCATGGCCCCCAGCACCTGCACCCGCTCGGCCGGCCGCCTCGTCGCCAGCCCGCGGATCGCGTCGGTGAGCGCATCGACGTCGACCACTTCGAAGAACGCGCTCTGCCGATGCCCGTCGACCAGGTCGAGGAGCAGCTGGCTGCGCTCGTCGAGCGTGGCCGGAGCCGCGGTCTGGCGCACGTTGCCTGCGCCCTTCACCGGCGGCCCGGTGACGCCCGCCTCCCACCGCCACCGCTGGTTGGCCAGCGGCTCGGCCATCAACGCCGGTCCCGCCCGCTCGACGAGCTGGCGGTGGACCCGTTCGTCGGCCCGGGCCTGGTGTCCGGCACGGAGCATGTGGCGCATCGCGTTCGGTGAGTAGTACGGCATGACCCGGTGCCCGTTGAGCTCGGTCAGCGGGCCGAGCGAGCGCGGCAACAGGTAGCGGAGCGTGTAGGCGACGCGCAGCGCCTCGGGCCCCCGCACCTGCGCGCGAGCCCCGAGGTAGCGGTCGAGCGCCTGGTCGGCGAACGACGCCGCGAGATCGGGACGGACGAGGGCGAGGCTTCCCTGACGCCGCTCGGTGCCGAACCGCTCGGCAGCTTCGTCCCACGTGCGCGGCGGCGTGAACGCGTCGCTGTCCCGCGGCGACCGGTAGACCTCGCCGAGCAGGCCGGCGATCGAGAGCGGGCCGGGCGGCGGCGGTTCGTTCGCAAGACCGAGCTCGGACGTGCCGCAGGTGCGCTGGACGTGGCGTTCGAAGCGCTCGACGAGGGAGTAGGTCCAGGCGCCGAGGAAGTGGCGGTCCGACGTGTCGACGTGGCGCAGCCCGCAGCTCCGGGCGACGGCCCGGGAGACCTGCACGTCGGGGAGCGTCTCGGGTCCGTAGCTCGAGCAGACGAGCGCCGGTGCGAGACCCTCGGCGACCGCCACGGCCAACACACCGCGCGAGTCCTTGCCGCCGGTGAGCTCGAGCTCGGGAGGTCCGGGGCTCCGGGCGATGGCTTGGCGCAGGACCGACGTCATGTCCGCGGTCAGCAGCTCGGCGATGTCATGGGGATCGGTCAGCGGGAGGTCGGGGGAGCAGAGGTGGAAGGGTTCCCGGGTCACCTTCACCACTCGGCCGTGGTCGATGTGCGCGGTGGTGTACTGCGGGAGGAGGGTGACGTCCTCGAAGCCTGTGCGGTCGTCGGGCGGACGACCGGCGAAGGCCATCCACGCCGCCGTCATGACGTCGCGCCCGGCCGGACGTCCGGACTGGTGCGCGGCGACCTGTGCGACGAGGTCGGCCCGGTTCCCCACGACCGTCACCTCGCCGACGGCCGACCAGAAGAGGGGATGGAACCCGAGCGGGTCCATGGTCACGAAGCCGGTGCCTGCCTCGTCGAACGCCACGAGGGCGTAGGCGTCGAGCAGCTCGTCCTCGGCCGACCAGCCCGCTGACCGGATCGTCTCGCTGATCGTCGTCGCCACCGGCACCTCCGCCCGCACCGGCACGCGGCGCAACGAGGGGCGTCCGGCAACCGCGGTCAGGCCCCCGCCGTCGACGACGGTGCCCGGCTCCGATCCCGTCTCCCACGTGGCGACCCGAGCGGTGCCGTCGCCCGCCGACCAGCAGTGATGCCGAGCCGGGCGAGCCGGAACCTCGCTGACGTCGCTCGACGAGAGGTGGTCCGCCACCTCGCGCGTCACCGAGCCGGACGGGCTGGCGACGACGACGAACCAGAGCATCGACATCCATCGGCTGCGGCGGGCGGCACGGGAGCGATCGCAGGTCGCTCCCGCTCGGACGCTAGTCAGCCGGTGGGTCGACCTCAGCGGTGCGCGCGAAGTCGGCTCGGAGGTGGCGAGCTAGGTCGGTCACGCGCTCCGGGAGTCCCTTCGCCGTACGCCACGTCTTGATCTCGGGGGCCTCCGAGTTGACCGTCTTGGCAGACCCGGGAGAGCAGGCCCGATGCAGAGGCTCTGCTCGTAAATTAGGAGGATGATCGAGGAGGCCTGGGTCGCCCATCGCGCGGATCCCCGAGCCGTATCGACCAATTCAGGGGATCCGGGTCTGCTCAACGCTCTGGTCGAAGGTTGGTCGATTCCGTCAGGTCTGCCGGCGGGCGCCGCTCGGAGATGGAAGCGAGCTTGCGATCAGTTCCGGTCGGGTCCTCTCGCGTACGAGAACTTCACCGAGGCGGTGCGGAATGGGTTCGAGTGTGTGGACTCGGTTCTTCGCCACGCCAATGTTGACCTTCTCCGGGACGGTGAGTTACTCACGTTCGGTCCGCTCATCGAGAGAGCGCACCGTGCCGGCCGGTTGGATCGGCGGCAGTACGAGTGGCTGTCGTCCTATGCCCTGCATTTTCGCAACCGATTGACGCACGCCGATCTCGCCCAGCCGTTGGTGCTGACTCCTCCGATCGCGGCCGACATGTTGGCGGGCATCGCACGGTTCTTGACGAATTTCATGGCTGAGGGTGAGGTGAGCTTTGGTCATGGATGCAGGCCAGGTGGTCCGTCGATCGGACCTTCTTGACACCGACAACCGGCGAGTCCGAGCGTGGCAAAGTTCAAACTCGCAGGTGGGACGACTGGATCGCTACCCATGAAGAAGCCCTTGCCCATTTCAGCGAAACTCGGTAGACATGTCTCGGTCGGGCGATCGGTTGCATACGAGAGTGGGGGCTGCGATGCCCGAGTTCGCTTTGCCCGAGTTCGGCCGTCGGGGTTTCCTCATCGGAACGGCAACTGCCGGCGCACTTCTCGTGAGTGGTATCGGGCTCGCTGGCTGTTCTCCGCCGGACATCACCGTGCCCGAGCTGGGTGTCGCTGGAACTGGAACGCTTAGTTCCACCGACCTTGCATCCCTGCTCTCGACGCTCGACGTCACAGACCACGCCCACACGGGCATCGTTCGGCTGAACATCGAATGGGACCAGATCGAGAAGGTCAGCGGGTCCCCGACGTGGGGTAATACGGACGACAAGGTCGGTGCGGCCCTGGACGCAGGGCTCGAAGTGTTGGCCGTGATCTCCTTCACACCGGATTGGGCCCGTCCTGCTGGGACCGATCACACCCGCGCGCCCACTGTGCCCCTGTACTACGCCCGATTCTGCCAGTACTTCGTGACTCGCTATCCCGACGTCAAGTTCGTCGAGGTCTGGAACGAAGCCAACTCCCGCGGATTCTGGACTACCGCGACCGGTACCGATCCGATCGACGCGTATGCCGAGATGCTGGGCCTTGCTTACAATGCGATCAAGAACACGTCACAGGGCCAGGTCTCTGTCGGAACTTCGGGAACCGCTCCGAACCCGACCTCCGGTTCTCTGCCGGCGGACTTCCTGCAAGGCGTCCTCACCTACGCCGGCGACAACTATACGCAGAACCCCGACTACGGCTGGGCTGCGGTGCCCTTCGACTTCGTGTGTCACCACCCCTACAACTGGAGCCGGAACGACTCCGCCAATGGGCCGTACAAGCAGGTTGACGGAAACTCCCCCACGAATGGTTTTGCGCTGCGCACGGCAGAGCTCAACGAGGTCTTGCAGAGCGTTCCGTCGGCAGATGGCGGTCCGATCACGAACATGCGCATCTGGGCCACCGAGTCAGGAGTGCCCTGGGATCCCGACGCGGTTACCGGTCAGGGGCTGCTGATCCCATCTCACCAAACTACGTTGACGTCGTCGACGGGGACCGGTGCAGGCAGCTTCACCGTCCAATCAGGGTCGGCGCTTCCGGCTGCGCCGACCAACCGGAAGATCTTCGTGCGAATTGGCAGCGAGACACTCAGGGTCAGCCGCTCGGGTAACACGCTGACCGTTGCCGTAGCCGGCGATCGAGGCATGTTCGGCACCGCGGCTGTGAACCACACCTCCGGCACGGTCACGCTGATCGCTCCGCACGTCGCCAGTCCGACCGAGGCTTACACGTACGTCACCGAGATGTTCGGCTATTGGCGTGCACAGACGGGCTACACAACCTGGCCGCAGGTGACTGGTGGTCCCACGATTGACGCCTCGGAGGTGTGCGGACCGATCTTCCTCTTTGGGATCGTGGACTTCCTCGACACGGGGGCTGCCAATGGTTCAGCGGGGTTCGTTGCCGATGCTGAGTCGTACTACGGCCTCTTCGACAACGGACTTGTGCGGAAGCGGGTGACCGGCAACGACGCCTACGACGCCTACGTGGCACAGCCCGGAGGGACGCAGTCGATGCCGGCGGCCCGTCGAACGAGGACGCGCACGTAGCTCGGCCCAGGCCGCTAACGCCGAAGCGAGTCCGCCGGCTCCGGGCGGTGGACGCCGCGCGGGCGCCATGAGAGACCGTCGCTCTCGCCGATCGCGTCGGCTGCCAGCCAGATGATCGAGAGCCACATCTCGGTGCCTTGCAGACCGGGATCGTCGTTGCCGCCCGGCTCGCCCGGTCCGGCGAACGAGAAGCCGGCGCCGTCGACCCAATGGCTCGCGGCCACCTCGAGCGCACCGGCGAGGTGGTCACGGATCTCGGCGGTGCGGTAGTCGACCTGGCGGAGGCACAGCCACAGCGGGTGCACGACGTCGAGCACGTTGCAGGCGTTGCGGTCGCGCTCGACGAACCACCGGTGCTCGCGGGCGTGCGCGATGACGGTGTCGACGACCGCTTCGGGACGGGGGATGGGCTCGCCGAACTGCGCGTAGGTGCCGCGGGTGAGTCGGTAGAACCCGTTGACCGGCATGAGCCAGCCCCACGCGTCGTTCGGCTCGCCCCACATCCCGGAGCGGCGGTCCTGGCGGGTCTGGAGCCAGCCGAACAACGTCTCGAGGCCCTGGGTGGAGCCGTGGTGACGACGGTTGAGGTACGTGGCGGTGCCCAAGAAGTCGACCCACGATCCTGCGGGCCAGGCGAGGTCCGCCCACGGCAGCGCGTCGAGCCGGCGGAGCAGCTCGTCCGCCGGCAGGTCCTCGACCACGCCCACCGGACGGGCCGGTCCGCTCCCGAGCACCTCGAGCGCATAGCCCACCGAGAGCACGCCGTAGTGGTGGTACTCGGCGAACAGGCGCATCTCGAGCGGGTCGTCGGGGATGCCCTCGGCCGGGTCGGGGAACAGGCCCGTCGCCGGGTCCTGCAACGCCTGGAGGTGCTCGATCCACTCGGCCGGGTCCCCGATGGCGTCGCGGCGTCCGAACGCTCCGGCGATCTCGATCGCGTCACAACGGGCCCGGGTCGTGACCGGCGCGCCGGGCCGGTCGACGTACCCGAAGGGCGCGTCATCGGCGATGGCGCAGCGTCGCAGCACCTCGGGCCACTGCTCGGCGACCACCGTGTCGAGGCGGTCGAGCGCCGACCGGCGCGCCGGCCGCGCCGCAACGTCAGCGTCACGCCGGTCGCGCAGCACCCGGGCCGGTACGCCGGCGACGACCGACCACGGGGGCACGTCGCGCGTGACCACCGCGCCCGCCGCGACGACGCTGTGGGCACCGATCGTCACCCCGTCGCAGACGACCACGTGGGTGCCGATCCAGACGTCGTCCTCGACGACGATCCCTTCGACCGTGAGCGGTTGCAGCCAGATCGGCGTGTCGAGGTCGTCGAAGGTGTGGTTGAAGCCGTACAGCGCGGCGTGCGACGCGATGCGCACGCCGTTGCCGATCGTCACCGTGCCCGCCGTGGTCACGTGCGGGTTGAGCGAGGTGTCGTGGCCGACCGTCAGGTGGTCCCGGATCTGGCAGCCGGCCGCGATGTAGCTCCGGGGTCCGAGGCTCAGGTGGTCGGCGACGACGTCCGCGCCCTCGGCGACGAAGGCGCGATCGCCGAACGTCGCCCCGATGCGCTCGGTCAGCGCCCGCTGACGCTCGGCCTGGCCTGCCCACGAGCCGTCGTCGCACCACACCGCGAACCACGGCTCGATCTCCACCTGCTCGTCGTCGATGCGAGGGTCACCGAAGTCCACGGGTCCTCCCATCGTGAGCCCGGAACGGACACGACGACGTTAGGCCCGAGGCCACCGAACGGCCTCTACCGTCGACGCCATGAGCGAAGGCGAGTCGACACAGGCGGCGGAGTGGGACGCGAGGTACGGCGAGCGGGGCGACGCGATGTGGAGCGGGCGGCCGAACGGGCGGCTCGTGGCCGAGGTGGAGGGGCTCACACCAGGTCGGGCGCTCGACGTCGGGTGCGGCGAAGGGGCCGACGCGATCTGGCTGGCGTCGCAGGGATGGATGGTCACCGCGATCGACATCTCCCAGGTCGCGCTCGATCGGGCCCGGCGGGCCGCAGACGCAGCCGGTGTGGCGGTCGACTGGCGGTGCGGTGATGCGCTGCAGACCAGGTTCGACGCCGGCTCGTTCGATCTCGTCTCGCTGCAGTACCCGGCCCTACCCAAGGCCGCGGGTGACGAGGCGGTCGGCGCGCTGCTGGAGTCGGTGCGAACCGGCGGGCTGCTGCTCGCGGTCTACCACGACCTCGATCACGACCATCGCGAGCACATGCGTGCTCGAGGCGTCGACCCCGACGACTACGTGGGCGTCGACGACCTGCTCGGGCTGCTCCACCCGTCGTTCACCGTCGAGCGCCACGCGACCGAGCCGCGCGTCGACCCTCCGCCGGGCACACCGCACATCGCGGATGTGATCCTGCTCGCCCGGCGCCGCTGACCTGCACGCGACGGACCCGGCCCGCCCCGGCCGCCTCTGCTCGGGGCCATGATGGCTGGATGACCGAACCGGGACACGGCCACGACGTGATCAGGCTCTGGCCGGACGGGCCGCCCACCGTGATCGAGGGCGTGCCCGACGAGGCCGCCTACACGGTGAAGGCCGGTCTCGCCGAGGGGCTGACCTTCCTGCGCAACATCTCGGACCCGACGCTGACCGTGTACACGCCGCCGGACGGGAGCGCGAACGGGATCGGGATCATCGTCGTCCCGGGCGGCGGGTGGACGATCAACGCCTGGGGCCACGAGGGCGGTGATGTCGCCGAGTGGCTCGTCGACCACGGCTACACCGCATTCGTCCTCAAGTACCGCCTGCAGGCCTCGCACCCCGACCAGGAGGTGTTCGAGGCGAGCATGGCGAAGATCGACGCCGGGCTGGCCGCCCCGCTCGCGTCGAAGGACAAGCCTCGATCGATCGGTCAGCTGATCTCGACCGATGCGTACCTCGAAGCGCGCGCCGCCGCGGCGGACGACGGCCGGCGGGCCATCGAGGTCGTGCGCGAGCGGGCGGCCGACCACGGGCTCCGGCCCGACACGATCGGGATGCTCGGCTTCTCGGCCGGCGCGTTCCTCATCGTGGACGTCGCGCTCGATCCGCGCGCCGAGCAGGTGGCGTTCATCGCGCCGATCTACGGCGGCGAGACGCAGGGCGCCGCGGTCCCGGCCGACGCGCCGCCGCTCTTCACCGCGGTCGCGCAGGACGACCTCCTGGTGAAGATCGTCGAAGGGCTCCACGCCGACTGGACCGCGGCTGACCGTCCGGCCGAGCTGCACGCGTTCGCACGTGGCGCGCACGGCTTCGGCATGGTGCACCAAGGGCTGCCGTCGGACCGCTGGACCGACCTCTTCCTCGCGTGGGTCGCCGACGTCATGGGCTGACGTCAAGCTACGGTGCGGCGATGCCGGGTGGGGATCTCGAGCAGGCGTTCGCCGAGGGACGACTGGGGAGGCGGGCGTTCGTCCGCCAGCTCGTCGAGTCGGGCATGGACATGCCGACCGCGCTGGCGCGAGCCGACGAGCTCGTGCCGCGTGAAGGGCCGGCGGCCGAGCCACCGCCGCCGGCTCGCGCCGTCGTGCCCGAGCGGCCGACGCAGGCGACCGGCATCGACATCAAGGTGGTCCAGGACGGCTACCTGCTGCAGGACGGCGGCGGTGACGTCATGCACTCGCTCAACCTCTCGGCCGCCCTCGTCTTCGAGCTGTGCAACGGCGCCAACGACGAGTCCGAGATCGCCCGGCTCGTGCAGCGGGCGTTCGGGCTGCCGGATCCGCCGGTCGAGGAGACCCGGGCGGTCATCGAGGCGTTCGTGACGAAGGGCCTCGTCACCTGACCCCGCACGGGGTCAGCGGTACGTCTCGTACCAGACCTGGGGTGGGCGCCGGAGGAGACGGCGGGCGGTCGCTTCCCACGAGGAGCGGTAGAGGCACTGCCGCAGGTACGACCGCCGCGCCGAGAGCACGCGACGACGGATCTCGCGGCGGGGGACCCCGTGCTTGCGGAAGATGCGGCGCAGCTCCCGCTCGTGCACGCGGCGGGGGAGGTGGGTGGTGAGCCGGTAGCCGTCGCGGTGGTCCCGGTAGAGGTAGAGGCAGGCGTCGACCGCCTGGAACCGGGCGCCGTGCTCGGCCATCGTCCACGGGAAGTCGAAGTCGTCCGGTCCGACCGAGGCCGAGCGCTCGTCGAGTCCGCCAGCGTCGATCCCCATCGAACGCCGCCAGCACAGCAGGTGCTTCACCGGCGCGCCGGTGAAGAAGTCGTCGAGCGTGACGTCCTCGCGTGCGGGATAGGCACCGCTCACGCCGTGCTCGTGGAGG
>JAFBAD010000026.1 GCA_019247975.1 Acidimicrobiia bacterium | reverse complement strand
GGTCGCGGTCGACATCTACGTCAACGAGACGTCACGGCACGCGGACGTGATCCTGCCGGCGCCGTCCGCGCTGCAGAAGGGCCACTACGACATCGCGCTGCTGCAGCTCGGGCTGCGCAACGTCGCCAACTGGTCCGAGCCGGTGCTGCCCCTCGACGACGGCCAGCTCGACGAGTGGGAGGTGCTCGCCAAGCTCGCGCTCATCGCACGGGGCATGGGCGCGCACGCCGACCCCGCCGCGGTCGACGACCTCATGGCCGCATCGCTGGCGAAGGGCGCGGTCGCCGACGAGCACGGCTCCGTCCACGGGCGCGACCCCGACGAGCTGCTGCAGCAGGTGGCGCCGCGGACCGGGCCGGCCCGGCTGATCGACCTGATGCTGCGCACGGGGCCCTACGGCGACGGGTTCGGCGCCCGGCCCGACGGCCTCACCCTCGACCGCCTCGTCGACCAGCCCCACGGTGTCGACCTCGGCCCGCTCGAACCACGCCTGCCCGATGGCCTGCGCACCGCGAACGGCCAGATCCGCCTCGCCCCGGAGGCGATCCTCGACGACCTGCCCCGCATGGCGGCCGTGCTCCGGCGGACGCGGCCCGAGCTCGTGCTGGTCGGGCGAAGGGACCTGCGCTCGAACAACTCGTGGATGCACAACGTCGAGGTGCTCGTGAAGGGCAAGCCGCGCTGCACGCTGCACGTCCACCCCGACGATGCGAAGCGGCTGGGGCTCGCCTGCGACGGCCTGGCCCGGGTCCGCTCGCGGGTCGGCTCGGTGACGCTGCCGGTCGAGGTCACCGAGGACATCCGCCCCGGCGCGGTGAGCATCCCGCACGGCTGGGGCCACGACCTGCCCGGCGTGGAGCTCGGCGTCGCCGGCCGCTACGCCGGGGTGAACTCCAACCTGCTGGCCGACGAGCTGCTGGTCGACGAGCTGTCGGGCAACGCGGTCCTGAACGGGATCCCCGTCGAGGTCGCGCCGGCCTGACCGCCGCGCACGCGCGACGTCCTCAGGCGGGCGCCGCCTCGAGCTCGTGGGTGCCGGCCTCGGCGCCGGGGTGGACCACGTCACGGACCTTGCGCAGGAGCCCGCTCAGCGCGTCGAGCTCGTCGGGCTCGAGGACCCCCGTGTAGTACTCCTCGATCAGCTCGAGGTGCGCAGGGATGGCGCCTCCGATGAGCGATCGCCCCTCGTCGGTGATCACCGCGTAGGCGCCGCGGCGGTCGGTGTCGCAGGTGGCCCGCACGACCAGGCCGCGGCCGACCAGGCGGTCGACCAGGCGGCTGGCCCCGCTGTTGGACAGGTCGAGCTGGGTGGCGAGGTCGTGGAGGCGCAGGCGCTCGTGGTCGGACCGGGCGAGCCGCAACAGGGCGTCGAACTCCGCTCGGGGCAGGCCCACCTCCGTGAGCTGCTTCGCCAGCCGGCGCTGGAGACCGTCGTGGGTCTCGATGAGCAGCCCGACCGCGGTGATCCGGGGGTCGTGGAGGGGAGAGCCCGTCATGACATCGACTGTAACCGATCGTCCGGAATAGTTGCGCACGCAACATGTTGGGTGGGTATGTACGTGCCCAGGCATCCAATCAGGAGCGCAGCCCGATGACCGACACCAGCACCCACGCCACCCGGACCGTGGAGGGGATCGAGATCCCCGAGCCCGGTACCTTCGACCTCGACGTCGCCCACAGCGCGGTCGGCTTCACGGTCCGCCACCTCATGGTCTCGAAGACCCGCGGGAGTTTCGGCACCTTCTCCGGCACGGTCGTGATCGGCGAGGACCCCTACCAGTCGAGCGTCGAGGTCACGATCGACCCGACCAGCATCTCGACCGGCGACGCCAAGCGTGACGAGCACCTCCGCTCCGCCGACTTCTTCGACACCGACCAGTTCGGTGAGATCACCTTCCGCAGCACCGAGGTCCGTGACCACAAGGGCGACCGGTTCGTCCTCGAGGGCGACCTGACCGTCCACGGGGTGACCCGGCCCGTCGTGCTCGACGCGGTCTTCGAGGGCATCGCCACCTCGCCGTGGGGGACCCAGGCGGTCGGCTTCTCGGCCACCACCGAGCTCGACCGGGAGGCCTTCGGCCTGACCTGGAACCAGACCCTCGAGACCGGCGGCGTGCTCGTCGGCAAGACGGTCAAGGTGGAGATCGAGGCCGAGATCAACCGCCGGCAGGCGTCCTGACGCAGCCGTGGAACCGGCGGGGACTGCCATCTGTGGACACCCCGCCGGAAATCCACCCGCAATTCACAACCTTGTGCCTCTTCCGATCCACAGGGCGCGCTCTTTAGGGTGAGCGCCCGTTGGGGTCGCCGCAGCGACGGACTTTCGGAATCGGTGGTGTGGGAGCTCGGGCGACGGTGCCCGGGTGACGTCCTTGGGGGCGGTGCGAGATTTCGCGAACGCCCTTTGACCTGGGAGTCCGCGCTGCGGCGACCATTGACAGCCGTGGAATTACCGTGCTGTAATTCCGCTTCTACATCTTGTGGTGACGGGCCGCTGGAACGCAGCTCGGGCACAACAGGTTGTGTTCGGCAGGTCGCGCCGGGGGTTCGGCCCACGTCCCTGCCCGCCCCATCCGCAGAACGACAGGGAGACGCTCGCCCATGGCCTTGGCCCCCGAGCAGACCGGCATCGGCATTCGCCGTCACTTCACCGCACCGGGTACCCACCCCTACGACGAGGTGGAGTGGGACCGGCGTAATGCCCGCATCACGAACTTCCGTGACGGATCGGTCGCCTTCGAGCAGCTCGGGGTCGAGTTCCCGACGTCGTGGTCCCAGAACGCCACGAACATCGTCGCCCAGAAGTACTTCCGGGGGACCCCCGGCACCCCCGAGCGGGAGTCGTCGCTCCGCCAGGTGATCGACCGGGTGGCCGACACGATCACCCGCTGGGGCTCGGAGGGCGGCTACTTCGTCGACGACGACGAGGCCGAGGCGTTCAACGAGGAGCTCAAGCACCTCCTCGTCACCCAGAAGGCCGCGTTCAACTCGCCGGTCTGGTTCAACATCGGCGTCCCCGGGGTGCCGCAGCAGGCCTCGGCCTGCTTCATCCTCTCGGTCGACGACCAGATGGACTCGATCCTGAACTGGTACGTCGAGGAGGGGACGATCTTCAAGGGCGGCTCGGGCTCGGGCATCAACCTGTCCCGCATCCGCTCGTCGGTCGAGCTGCTGAAGGGCGGCGGCACCGCCTCCGGCCCGGTCAGCTTCATGCGCGGTGCCGATGCATCGGCCGGCACGATCAAGTCCGGCGGCAAGACCCGTCGCGCCGCCAAGATGGTCATCCTCGACGTGGAGCACCCCGACGTCGAGGAGTTCATCTGGGTCAAGGCCCGCGAGGAGCAGAAGATCCGCGTCCTCGAGGAGGCCGGCTTCGACATGAGCCTCGACGGCCGGGACATGGCCTCGGTGCAGTACCAGAACGCCAACAACTCGGTGCGGGTCACCGACGAGTTCATGCAGGCCGTGGTGGACGACGCCGACTGGCACCTCAAGGCGGTCACGAGCGGCGAGACCATCAAGACGGTCCGGGCCCGCGACCTCATGCGCCAGATCGCGCAGGCCGCCTGGGAGTGCGCCGATCCCGGCATGCAGTTCGACACCACGATCAACCGCTGGCACACCGCGGCGAACACGGATCGGATCAACGCCAGCAACCCGTGCAGCGAGTACATGCACCTCGACAACTCGGCCTGCAACCTCGCGTCGATCAACCTGCTCAAGTTCCTCGACGAGGGCGACCGCTTCGACGTGGACGGCTACAAGCAGGCCGTCGAGGTCATGTTCACCGGCCAGGAGATCCTGGTCGGCCGGGCCGACTACCCGACCGAGGCGATCGGCGACACCTCCCGGCGCTTCCGCCAGCTCGGCCTCGGCTACGCCAACATCGGCGCGCTGCTGATGGCCCTCGGCCACCCCTACGACTCCGACGCCGGTCGGGCCTGGGCCGGCGCGCTCACCGCCCTCATGACCGGCCACGCCTACGCCACCTCGGCCCGCACGGCGGCGCGCATGGGTCCCTTCGCCGGCTTCGCCGACAATGCCGAGCACATGCTCCGGGTGCTCAACATGCACCGCGCCGCCGCGGCCCAGGTCGACGAGGAGCTCGTCCCGGCCGACCTCATGAGCGCCGCGCAGCAGGCCTGGGACGACGCCTGCGACCTCGGCGAGCAGTTCGGGGTCCGCAACTCCCAGGCGACGGTCCTCGCACCTACCGGGACCATCGGCCTGATGATGGATTGCGACACGACCGGCATCGAGCCCGACCTCGGGCTCTGCAAGATGAAGACGCTGGTCGGTGGCGGGACGATGACGATCGTCAACCGCACGGTGCCTCGGGCCCTCGCCAGCCTGGGCTACTCGCCCGAGCAGGTCGACGCGATCGTCGCCTCCATCGATGAGAACAAGACGATCCTCGGCGCCCCGCACCTCGCGGCCGAGCACCTGCCGGTGTTCGCCTGCTCGATGGGCGACAACGCCATCCACTACCTCGGCCACGTGCGGATGATGGCGGCGGTCCAGCCGTTCATCTCCGGGGCCATCTCGAAGACCGTCAACATGCCCGAGGAGGCCACCGTCGAGGACGTGGAGCAGCTCCACATCGACGCGTGGCAGATGGGGATCAAGGCGATCGCGATCTACCGGGACAACTGCAAGGTGGCCCAGCCGCTCGCGATGGCGAAGAAGGAAGGAACCTCGGAGCCGGAACCGCCGGCCGAGGCCACGAGGGTGGTGACCGAAGTGGTGGAGAAGATCGTCGAGAAGGTGGTCAAGGTGCCGGTCCGGGAGAAGCTCCCGCGATCGCGCAAGAGCCGCACCTTCGAGTTTCGGGTGGCCGACTGCAAGGGCTTCGTGCACGTCGGCGAGTACGACGACGGCCGTCCGGGCGAGGTGTTCCTCAAGGTCTCGAAGCAGGGCTCGACCCTGGCCGGGATCATGGACGCCTTCGCCATCTCGATCTCGATGGGCCTGCAGTACGGGGTGCCGCTGCGCACCTTCGTCGAGCAGTTCGCCTCGACCCGCTACGAGCCGGCCGGCATGACCGACGATCCCGAGATCCGGATCGCCACCTCCCTGCTCGACTACATCTTCCGCCGGCTGGCGGTCGACTACATGTCCTTCGAGGAGCGGGCCGAGCTCGGCATCCTCACCACCAGGGAGCGCACGCAGCCCACGCTGCCGGGCGTCGAGGAGAGCGTGACCGACAGCCGCCAGGGCGACGCCCCGTCGGACCCGAAGTCGATCCCGTCGGTGACCGAGCTCGTCGCGTCGATGGAGGCTGCGGTGACCGACGACCCGCCGCAGCAGCGCAGCCTGCTCGACCGGGCCGGCGTCACCGACGAGCGCCCGGCCAAGCCGAACCCGGCGGTGCAGCCGGCCAAGCACCAGCACGCGGACGCCCCGTACTGCATGCAGTGCGGCGTCCAGATGATCCGGGCCGGCAGCTGCCACGCCTGCCCGAGCTGCGGCAGCACCAGCGGCTGCAGCTGACGCTCGCGGGACGGCCGTCGCCCCAGCCGGGGAGGCGGCGGCCGTTTCCGGGACTTCAGGCCTGTCAGGGCAGGCCCCAAGTCCCGGAAACTGCGTCAGGCCATGCGAGCGAGGTACCAGCGGGTGAAGTGGTCGACTGCGCCCTCGAGCGGGAGCAGCGTCGCCGGGACCGCGTAGCGGCTGGCCATCCCGGCGAACACACCGCGATTCGGGATGATGTCCTGCGCGTTGATCTCGCGGATGCCGTCGACCTGGAAGGCGACGTGGGCCTCGTCGTCGACCCGGCTCTCGTGCACGAACACCTCGGTGGTGAGCGTGGCGTGGGCGGCGCCGTGCACGGCGATCTTGAGCCAGACCATCGCGTCGGGACGGACCACCGTCGGCCACAGCAGGGGATAGATGCCGAGCACCAGGAACGGGTCGACGCCCTCGACCGTCGACTCGTGGTCGAGCGCCATCCACGGCGCGCCGGCCTCGACGCAGGGCCGTGAGCGCTCACCCGGGAAGAGCGGTTGCAGCGTGTCGCCGTGCACGCCGCGGTGGTGGTACGACTCGGCGTAGTTCTCGAAGGTGACCTTCCAGTTCCACGGCTGGTCCCAGTCGATGGAGCCGACCCGCACCATCTCGTCGAGGCGGATGCCGGCGAGCAGCGGCTCGAGGCCGGCCAGCTGCGGCGCGAGCGGCGCGGCGTCGACGTCGGTGTTCACCAGCACGAAGCCCTGCCAGGTCTCGACCGCGAGCCGGGGGAGGCAGAGCTCCGCGGTGTCGAAGCCGTCGACACCGGCGGTCTGCGGCGCGCCGGTGAGGGAGCCATCGAGGGCGTAGGTCCACTGGTGGTACGGACACTGCAGCGCGGGGGCGTTGCCCGCGCCGCGCATGATCACCATGTTCCGGTGCCGGCAGACGTTGGCCAGCGCGGCGAGCTCACCGGCGCGGGTGCGGGTCACGACGATCGGATCGCCGGCCAGGTCGTAGGTGACGTAGTCGCCCGGCTCGGCCACGTCCTCCACCCGGCAGACCGGGATCCACGACCCGGCGAACACCCGCTCGCGCTCGAGCGCGAACACGGCGTCGTCCACGTAGTAGCGAGGCTCCAGCCCCCGAGGCATCCCCACGGCCGGCGACGGTAGCGGTCGCCTCCGAGCACGGCCCGGCGATCGGCGCGAGGCTCGGCCGCGATGAAGCAGCTCACCGGTCTGGATGCGTCCTTCCTCTTCCTCGAGACCGCGTCGCAGTTCGGTCACGTCTCGAGCCTGTCGGTCTTCGAACGTCCGGTCGCGCCCGACTACGAGCCGTTCGAGGCGTGGCGCGCCCAGATCGAGCGGAGGCTCCACCTGCTCGAGCCGCTGCGCCGCCGGCTGCGCGAGGTGCCCTTCGGGCTGGACCACCCGTTCTGGATCGAGGACCCCGACTTCGACCTCGACTACCACGTCCGTCACACCGCAGTGCCGCCGCCGGGCAGCGACGGCCAGCTCGGTGAGCTCGTCGCCCGCATCGTCGGCCGCCCGCTCGACCGCCGGCACCCGCTCTGGGAGAGCTACGTCATCGAGGGGCTGCCCGAGGACCGCTTCGCCATCCTCACGAAGGTCCACCACGCAACGGTCGACGGGGCCTCCGGCGCCGAGCTGCTCACGATGATGCTCGACGCCGATCCCGCCGGTGACCTGATCCCGCCACCGGAGGAGGAGTGGCAGCCCGAGCCGGTGCCGAGCGACGCCGAGGTGCTCCGCAAGGCCGCCGGCAGCATCGTCCGCAAGCCGGCCCGGGCCCTCGTGCTCGGGACCCAGACGGTGCGCGAGGTCGGCAAGGCGACCCGCAACCCGGTGCTCGTGCGGGCGGCCGATCAGGCGCGGTCGGGGCTGCGCGGGCCGCTCGGCGCGCTCCTCAACATCGGTCGGGAGCGCAACCCCGAGGGTGAGGCGGTCGGGCCGCTGCCCGCCTCGGCGCCCCGCACCCCGCTCAACGCCAAGATCAGCCCGCACCGCCGCTTCGCCTTCCGGTCCGCCGCGCTGTCCGACATCAAGGCGATCAAGAACGCGCTCGGCGCCACCGTGAACGACGTGGTGATGGCGGTCTGCGCAGGCGGTCTGCGCACCTGGCTGGAAGCCCACGACGCGCTTCCGGACCAGCCGCTCGTCGCCATGATCCCGGTGTCGGTGCGGACGGGTGAGGAGCTCGAACGCTGGACGAACCGGGTGTCGGCGATCTTCGCCTCGATCCCCACCGACGAGGCCGACCCGGTCCTGCGGGTGCAGCGGGTCCACGACTCGATGGTCGAGGCCAAGCAGCTCTTCGACGCCGTCCCCGCGGAGTCGCTCACCGACTTCACGCAGTTCCCGCCGCCAGCGGTGTTCGCCCAGGCCATGCGGACCGCCACCCGGTTGATGGGCCGGTTCCGGTCGCCGGTGAACCTCGTCATCTCGAACGTGCCCGGTCCCCGAGACCCGCTCTACACCGCAGGGGCGAAGCTCCTGCACTACTACCCGGTGTCGACGATCGTCGACGGCCAGGGCCTCAACGTCACCGTGCAGAGCTACCTCGACACCCTCGACTTCGGGCTCGTCGCCTGCCGCGAGCTCGTACCCGACCTCTGGTCGATGGTCGACGCGATGATCGACGACATCGCTGCGCTCGGGAAGGCCGTCGGCATCGAGACGACCACTCTGTGACATCTGACTGATCGGAACCGGGAAGGGGTCCGTTGCACCGGGCCGCAGGCGCGGTAGCCTGCCCGGACACGGCGTCCCGCCTCGGAAGCGGTCGAGGCGGTGGGGGGACCTGATTCCGAGGTGCCTCGCGATGCCGGACAATCCGGAGCCTTCCCTGCCGCGGGGCCGGGGGGCGTGGCGCAGGGAGCGTCCGCACACCACATGCACGATGTCAGCCGAGCATCGGAGTCCGCCGTCTGGGCGGCGGCCGAGGGCACGGCGTCCGACGACCAGCTCGCGGTCCTCGAGGCCGACCTGGTGGGGTGGCGCCGCATCCTGAGCCAGCTCCTCGACGAGGCCGAGGACGGCCTCGAAGCGGTCCGTCAGTTGAACGGCCCCGAGCGGGCCCAGGTCGTAGCCGACTTCGAGGAGCAGTTCGCGCTGCTCGAAGCGGCCTACGACCGGCTGGTGTCGGCCGACGACCCGTCGAGCGCCGTGCTCACCGCGGAGCCCACCGGCGAGGTGCGGCTGCAGGCCTCGTGGGCCGCCGGCCAGATCGTCGTGTGGGCAGCCGGGCCCAACGCCGAGCCCGAGGACAACGACGCGCTGGCCGACCGGCTCGAGGCCATCGACGGCCCGCGCCTCGGCTGGAGCATCCACCCCGACGTCCCCCTCGGCGGTGGCGTGCGGGCGGCGGCGCTGTCCATACCGGTCGAGGACTCGCTCGGCTGGCTCGTGACGGTCGCCGCCGGTGCACCGCAGCCGGGCATCGGGATCAGCGTGACCTGGCTGGGCCGGGTGGCGATCGAGGCGGTCCGCCTCGTGACCCGGGGCTCGGTCGCGCCGACGCTGCCGGGGATCAAGAGCCCGCAGGGCCGCACGCTCGACCTCGGCGTGCGATGGATGCCCGCCCTCGTCGACCACGCGCTGCTCGAGCGCATGGCCGCGAACATGCCCGGTCCGGTCACCGTCGTCGCCGGAGGCGATGCGCGAGCGGTCACCCTCGAGGTGCTCGGCGCGGTCGTCCACGCGATCGTCGGCATGGCGGCCCGCCAGACCACGCTCCCGGCGCCGCCACCGACCACCCGCACGACCGCCGCGGTCGCCGAGGCCTTCATGACCCGGCTCGACGGCTCCCGCTTCGACGCACCGGTCGCCGCCGGCGCCGAGGTGTCGAAGCGGCTCGATCGCTGGTCGAGCGGGGTCACCGGCGCGGTGCGCAACCGGCTCGTCGTGCAGCTCGACCCGCCCGACTCGGGCAACGCCTGGTTCCTGCAGGTGCTCGGGCCCGGGGCCGACGGCACGCTGCTGCCGATCGAGCGGGCGCTCGGCGACAGCAAGGCGACCAAGCCGCTGGCTGACGCGCTGGTCCGCCTCGAGCGCATCCTGCCCGAGCTGCAACGGCCCGGGGAGCTCCGGCGGGGCCAGGTGTACCTGAGCCAGGCCGAGGCCTGGGAGCTGATGACCGTCACCGGTGAAGCGGTGTCGGCCGCCGGCTTCGAGGTGCGGGTGCCTGCGCTGTCCCGCCGCAAGCCGTCGCCGGGGCTGCGCCTCTTCACCGAGCCGACCGGCGACACGGTCGTCGGCGCGCACCAGTTGAACGACGTCCGCTGGTCGGTCGTGTTCGACGACGTGGAGCTCACCGCCGCCGACGTCGCCCGCCTCGCTGCGGAGGCTCGCCCGCTCGTCCGGTCACGGGGCCGCTGGGTCGAGCTCGATGTGGTCGACCTGAAGGAAGCGGCCGCCGCGCTGGCCGAGCGGTCGACGCAGACGAAGATGACCGGGGCCGAGATCCTTCGGCAGGCCGTCGGCCTCGAGGGCACGTCCCTCGCCGGTGGGCTGACCATCGAGGGCTCGGGCTGGGCCAGCGAGCTGCTCGAGCGGGCCCAGGCGGTCAAGACGGAGCCGGTCGCCGAGCCCGAGGGCTTCGTCGGCCAGTTGCGCTCGTACCAGGCCGAGGCGCTCGGCTGGCTCGGCTTCCTCGACGCGGTCGAGCTCGGTGGGTGCCTCGCCCTCGACATGGGCCTCGGCAAGACGCCCACCGTCCTCGCCCACGTCGCCCGCACGGCGGACGACCGGCCCGACGGCATCGGTCCGGCGCTCGTGATCGCGCCGCCTGCGGTCGTCGGCAACTGGGCGGCGGAGGCGGCCCGCTTCACGCCCAAGCTCCAGGTGGTCGTCCACCACGGCGCGTCCCGGGCGTCGGGCAAGGACCTCGACACGAAGTTCGCGAAGGCCGACCTCGTCATCACCACCTACGGCACGGCGGTGCGCGACATCGACGCCCTCGCGGCGCGCTCGTGGGACCGGGTGGTGCTCGACGAGGCCCAGGCGGTCAAGAACCCGTCCAACGAGACCGCGCAGCAGCTGCGGCGCCTGCAGGCCCGCACCCGCCTCGCGCTCACCGGCACCCCGATCGAGAACGGCCTCGGCGACCTCTGGGCGATCCTCGACTTCACCAACCCGGGGCTGGTCGGCACCCGGCCCGCGTTCATCGCCCAGATGTCGGGCGAGGGCGAGGCCGCGCTGCGGGCCCTCAACGGGCTGCTCGTCTTCCGCCGCACGAAGTCCGAGCCGGCCGTCGCCGAAGAGCTGCCGGACCGCATCGACGAGCTCGACCACTGCTCGATGAGCGCGGAGCAGATCGGCCTCTACCAGGCCGTGCTCGACGACCTCGTGAACGGGTCGAAGCGCGAGGCCGGCCAGGAGCCGAAGCAGGGCGCGGTGCTCGCCGCGATCACCGCGCTCAAGCAGATCTGCAACCACCCGGCTGCGTACCAGGACGACGACAGGCCCCTCGCCGGCCGGTCCGGGAAGCTCACCCGACTCGAGGAGATCGTGGAATCGGTTTTCGAGGCGGGGGAGCGGATCCTCGTCTTCACCCACTTCGCCGAGTGGGGCAAGAAGCTGGCCGACCACCTCACCGAGATCACCGGCGTGCCGATCGCCTGCTACCACGGCGGCCTGGCCCGCGGCGCCCGCGACCGGCTGGTCGAGGAGTTCCAGCAGGGCGAGGGCCCGGGCGCGCTGGTGCTGTCGCTCAAGGCCGGCGGCACCGGCCTCAACCTCACCGCCGCCAGCCACGTCGTGCTCTACGACCGCTGGTGGAACCCGGCGGTGGAGGACCAGGCCCGCGACCGCGCGTGGCGCATCGGCCAGACCCGCACCGTCGTGTCGCACCGCCTCGTGTGCCCGGGCACCGTCGACGAACGGGTCGAGGAGGTCGTGGCCGGCAAGCGCCACATCGCCGACCTCGTGCTGCCGAAGTCGAGCTCGCTCTCGGACCTCGACGCCGACCAGCTCCGCGTCGCCCTCGGCCTCCGCAGCGACTCGTTGCTCACCGAAGAAGACAGCTAGGTCACCGAGGACGATCGTGAACCAGCCCCGTCCCAAGAACCGCAGCCGGCGACGCCGGTCCCAGCGGGCGAGGACCGCCGACCTGTGGCGTCCGGTCCCGCAGCTGCCCGAGCCCGAGCCGATCGTGCCGATCAACGACCCGACCGCGCTGCTGCGCTCGCTCGGCGACCCGCCGCTGCAGGGCCAGAGCACCGTCGGCGGCCACTACCTGACCGCGGTGATCGAGAAGGCCGCGCAGCGGGCGACCGCACTGGCCACCATGGCCCAGCTCGTCCCCGAACCCGACCACGACCACGACCACGACGAGGCGTGACCGAGCCCACGGGCATGGTCCCGCTGTCGGTCCTCGACCTCGCGCCGGTCTCGAGCGGCGAGGACGCCGCGGCTGCGCTCGAGCACTCGACCGAGCTGGTCGTGCTGGCCGAGCGGCTCGGCTACCAGCGCCACTGGGTCGCCGAGCACCACAACATGCCGGGCATCGCCAGCTCGGCGCCGGCCGTCCTGCTGGCCCACCTCGCGGCCGCGACGGAGACCATCCGCCTCGGCTCCGGTGGCGTGATGCTCCCCAACCACGCCCCGCTCGTCGTCGCCGAGCAGTTCGGGATGCTCGAGGCGCTGCACCCGGGCCGCATCGACCTCGGCATCGGGCGGGCCCCCGGCACCGACCCGATGACCGCCCGTGCCCTGCGGCGCAGCGAGCTGCCGCTGACCGCCGACGAGTTCCCCCAGCAGCTCGGTGAGCTGTTCGGGTACTTCGGCGGGTTCCCCGAGGGTCATCCGCTGGGCGCGGTGCGGGCAGTCCCCGGCCTCGGGCACCGCCCGGAGCTGTGGCTGCTCGGGTCGAGCGACTACAGCGCGCAGGTGGCCGGTCTGCTCGGCCTGCGCTTCGCCTTCGCGCACCACTTCTCCGCCGCGAACACGGGTCCCGCGCTCGACGCGTACGTCCGCCGCTTCCGTCCCTCCGACGAGCTCGACGCCCCGCACGCGCTGATCGCGGTCTCCGTGGTCTGCGCACCCACCGAGGAGGAGGCCCGCTGGCTGGCGAGGCCCGGCGAGCTGGCGTTCCTGCGGCTGCGCCAGGGCCGCCCGGGCCGGTTCCCCTCGCCCGAGGAGGCCGCCGCGCACGAGCTCACGCCGGCCGAGGAGCACCTCCTCGCGTCCCGGACGTCGGGCCAGCTGACCGGCGATCCGTCCCAGGTGGCCGACGGCCTGCGCCGGCTCGTCGAGGCGACC
>JAFBAD010000313.1 GCA_019247975.1 Acidimicrobiia bacterium | reverse complement strand
TCGGCTGCGTTCGACCCGAAGTCGGCGTCCCTCGGCCAGTTCGCCAGCCGCGTCGTCCAGCTTCGATTCAGGCTGTCCTTCGACCACTCGGGCGGGTGGAGCGCGTGCTGCACCGAGCCGGGTGGTTGGTACTTCGACAACGTGGCGATCACGGGCGCGCAGACCGTCGCGTCGTCGACGGTCAGCCCGGTCGGCGCCGACCCGAGCTTCACGTTGCAGAACCCGCAGGCGGGGACGGTGGCGATCGACGTCCGTCCGCAGTTCACGAACGCCACGTTCGGCTCGGCCGTCGGCGGCTGGAGCCCGGCCAAGGTCGTCACCTCGGTCGTGCCCTCGGCGAGTGGTACGACGTTGACGTCGTCGGCCAACCCGACCGACGGCTCCCAGCCGGTCACCTTCACCGCCGCGGTGAGTCCCACGTCGGGGGACGGCACGGTGAAGTTCACCGAGGACGGGACGACGATCCCTGGCTGCGCGGCCAAGCCGCTGAGCGCGGGCAAGGCGACGTGCAACCGCACCTACGACAGCGGCGGCTCCCACGACATCGTTGCGACCTACAGCAACGACTCCTCGTTCAGCGACTCGACGTCGCCCACCGTCCAGCAGGTGATCACCGCCCCTCAGCCGGTGACCGGGACGCTCACCTCCTCCGACACGAGCGTCGATGGCGGCGAACCGGTCACGTTCACCGCGACGGTCACGCCGACCGACGGCGGCGGCACGGTGACCTTCACCGACAACAACACGACGATCGCCGGCTGCGGGAACCTGCCGTTGACCGCGTCCGGCCAGGCCACCTGCACGATGGTCTCGCAGGGACCTGAGCACGCGCTGATCGAGGCGACCTACAGCGGCGACTCCAACTTCCTCGGCACGAGCCTCGGCTCCCTGCTGCAGAACGTGACCGCGGCGACCTCGACCGCGATCGCGTCGTCGGCCAACCCCGTCTCCGCCGGTGTGGCCGTCACGTACACCGCCACGCTCACGCCGGTGACCTCGTTCGGCACGATCTCGTTCACCGACAACGGCAACGGCATCAGCGGCTGCGACTTCATCGCACCGGACGGCTCCGGCAAGGCGACCTGCACCGTGACCTACGGATCGGGCGGCCCGCACGCGGTCCAGGCGTTGTACAGCGGGTGGACCGGGTTGGGGTCCTTCGCGCCGTCGACGTCCCCGGTGCTCGGCCAGTCGGTCAACGCGCTGGCGGCGAGCTCGACCGCCCTCGTGTCGTCGGCCAACCCGACCACCACGGGCGCGCCGACCACCTACACGGCGACGGTCACCGCATCGAACCTCAGCGGCACCGTCCTGTTCACCGATGACGGCAACCCGATCTCCGGCTGTGAGGCCGTCGCAGTGAGCGGGAGCGGTCAGGCGCAGTGCGCGCAGACCTACTCGGACGTCGGCTCGCACTCGATCGTCGCCACCTACAGCGGGACCGCGGGTGTCGCCGTGTCGTCGTCGGCGACCGTGACCGAGACGGTCGACGTCCCGACCGCGCTCTCCGCCCTCCTGCTCGCAGTGGGCGGTGCGGTCGCAGGTGCGCTCCAGGCCGCCTTCCACGCCCCACCCGCGGCAGCGCCCTCGCGCGCACTCGGAGCCGCGGCCACCTCCTCGGCGATCTCGGACGTCACGGGGTTCAACGTGTACGTCGGGACGACGCCGGGCGGGGAGTCGTCGACACCGGTCAACTCGTCTCGCATCCTCGCCACCGCGACGGGGTTCACCATCACCGGCCTCACCACGGGCACCCGGTACTACGTCGTGGTGCGGGCACTGAACCGTGGGGGTCTCGGAGCGAAGTCCGCCGAGCTGTCGGGCGTCCCGGCCACCCGGCCGACCGCACCGCGAGCGGTGACGGCGACTGCGGGCGACAGCCGCACGACGATCGGCTGGACCGCACCGGCGAGCAACGGTGGCACCGCGATCACCGGGTACAACGTCTACCGCGGCACGACCGCCGGCGGTGAGGGCAAGGCGCCGATCAACGCGACACCGCTGGCCGCATCGGCTCGCACCTTCGTCGCCAGGGGCCTGACGAACACGACCCGTTCGTACTTCGTGGTGCGGGCGATCAACGCGGTCGGCACGAGCAACCCGTCGGCTGAGGTGTCGGCCGTCTCCGCCGGACCGCCGCAACGACCGACCTACGTCGTGGGCTACCCGGGCAACGGATCGGCCGGGCTCCGCTGGTCGGCCCCGGACGCTGCGAGGAGCTCGATCACCGGCTTCAACGTCTACAAGGGGACGACGCTGGTCAACGCCTCACCGCTGTCGAGGACCACGCGGAGCCTCACCGTGAGCGGGCTGACCAACGGCACCGCGTCCAGCTTCACCGTGCGGGCGGTGAACACCTCGGGCCTGAGCCAGCCGTCGGTTGCGGTGTCGGTGACGCCCACGGCGGCCGCCACGGCGCCGACCCCACCCCGCAACCTCGCCGCCTCGGCTGGTGCCGGGAAGGCGACGCTGACCTGGAGCGCACCGTCGTCCACCGGCGGCAAACAGATCACGGGCTACAACGTCTACAAGGGCACGCTGCCCGACGCGGAGGGGTACGCGCCGATCAACAGCTCCCCGCTCCCGGCGAGCGCGACGAGCTACACCGCCACCGGGCTGGCCAACGGCGCGCCGGTCTTCTTCACGGTGAAGGCGATCAACTCGATCGGCACGAGCGCAGCGTCGAACGAGGCGACGACCCGGCCCGAAGCTGCGGCCACCGTCCCTGGAGCGCCGCGCGACGTGAAGGTCACGGCCGGCAAGAGCAAGGTCACGGTCTCGTGGTCGGCGCCCGGGTGGAGCGGCGGCCGCGCCGTCACCGGCTACTTCGTGTTCGTCGGGACGACGACCGGTTACGAGTCGACGACCCCCGTGAACTCGAGCCCGATCGCGGCGGACGCGACGAGCTACGACGTCACCGGGTTGACCAACGGCAAGCGCTACTTCTTCGTCGTGAAGGCGGCGAGCTCGATCGGGCGCAGCGCAGCCTCCAACGAGGAATCCACCACGCCGAACACCGCGGCCAAGTGACCTGCCGTCGGCGATCGAACGGCGCGGATCCGCCAGCCGCCGACGGTGCTCCGACCAGCCTCCGGGACTAGCTTGTCTGCGGCGGACGGCAGGCTTCGAGGGGTGACGTGGGGCGGACGACGGTGGACCAGGGGCGGGCCGCCCACGAGTCGGTCGAGGGCGAGACGCTCGTCATCGACACGCTCTCGGGACGCCTGCTGATCATCAGCGGCTTCGGATCCGCTGTCTGGGACGCCTTGGTCGAGGGGGCGGACGTCGAGCGACTCCTCGAGGAGGTCGGGCAGCGCTACGACTCCGGAGCTGCCGATGCGGTGGCCGCGTTCGTCGACACCTTGCGCGGCCACGAGCTCCTGCTGGAGGAGACCGCGCCGTCCGAGGATCAGGCGGACGCAGCTCCGAGCGGTCAGACCTCGTGGCCCGACGCGTTCGTGCAGCCAACCGTCGAGACCTACGACGAGATCGCCGACATCATGACGATGGACCCGGTCCACGAGGTCGACCCGGACCTCGGATGGCCGCACACCCTCCCGCAGCCGGCACCGCTCCCCCCGACCCCCGGTTGACCGCCCGGCCGGCAGCCGACGCCGGGTCGCACCACCTCCGCATCGCCGGGGTCGCTCTCGACCTGCGCTTCTCCGAACGCGACCTGGAGCCCATGGTGCTGCCGGCCGTCGGGATGCACCGATCCGAGCTCGTCCCCGGCGAGCCGTCGGTCCCCTGGCTCGTGTCTGACGCGCGCACCGGCGACCACGCCGCCTGGGATGCGGAGACGCTGCGGGTCGATCGACTCCCCGGAGGCGGCATCCGCAGCACGCACCCCGATCCCCCGCTCGTGGAGGTGGAGCACCCGACCACCGGCATCGAGCTCTGGGGATCCACGGCCGGCCTCGGCTCCGCGGAGTCGCGCAGCCACCCCGCCGCCACCGCGCTCAGCAACCTCCTCGCCCGCGATGGTCGCCAGACGTTGCACGTCGGCGCGGTGGAGATCGACGGCAACGCCGCTCTGATCGTGGGACCACCGGGCGCCGGCAAGTCGACGACCGCGCTCGCCGCCGCCGTCTGCGGTGCCGGCTTCATCGGTGACGACGCCTGCGCCCTCGACGACCTCCAGCACTGGACCGACGGCGCGCCGACCGTGCACGCGCTGTTCGCCAGCGCCAAGCTCTGGCCGGACTCCGGCGACGAGCTGGGTGCGGCTGCGTGGACGACGATGGGGCGCACCAGCGCCGACAAGCCCGTCGTCTCGGTGGACGGCCGGGTCCGCGTCACGAACCGCGGACGCGTGACCGCGCTGGTGATCCTGCGGCCGCCGGGGCCCGTGGTCACCGGACCGACGCCGATCGCCGCGGCGCACGCGCTGCGCGGCCTGATCCCGACCGTCCGGAGCAACCACATCGACGACCGGGAGCTCCGCCGCTGGGCGCCCCTGGCGGCCGAGGTCGCGCGACGGGTGCCGGCGTACGCGATCGGGCTCGGCTGGGACCTCCCTGCGGTCGCCGGTGCCGTCGTCGACGCGATCGAGGCCGGCGCCCGCCGCGGTCCGTCGTGACCGACCGCCCGTGCACCCCGGTGGTGCTGTTCATCTACAACCGACCCGAGCTGACCGCGCGCGTGGTCGAGGTGCTGTCCCAGGTCGAACCGACGACCTTGTACGTCGTCGCCGACGGGCCGCGCCCAGGCGACGAGGCGGCGTGCCGTGCCGCGCAGGCCGTCGTCGAATCGGTCGACTGGCCGGGAACGGTGCACCGCTGGTACTCGGCGACGAACCGCGGCAACCGCGTCCAGATCACCGACAGCCTCGACGAGGTGTTCTCCGAGGAGCGACGGGCGATCATCGTGGAGGACGACGTGGTGGCGCACCCCCGGTTCTTCCGGTGGTGCGAGTCATTGCTCGACCGCTACGACGACGACGCCGAGGTGCAGCAGGTGTCCGGCCGCAACGAGCTCGGCCGGTGGGACGCGCAGGGCGATCACCTGCTGGCCCGGCGGGGCAGCGTCTGGGGCTGGGCGACCTGGGCGTCGGCTTGGCGGACGGCCCGGCAGACGTCCTTCTTCCACGCACCGCAGGTGGAGCTCGAGCGCCTGCTCCTCGACCACGTCCGTGCGCAGCAGCTGCTGCTGGGGCGAGGCCGTGCGATCGGCTGGGACAACGAGTGGACGTTGCGGTTCCAGCTCAACGGCTGGCTCAGCGCGGTGCCGCCGCTGAACCTCGTGCGCAACATCGGCTTCGGTGCGGGTGCGAGCCACACGGTGACGGCCACGGACGTGCGCGGCGCGCTCGACGTGATGGAGCCCGGGACGGCGCTCGACCACGGTGAGGTCCGCCCGACGGTCGACGATCGCTACGACCGCTGGTCGCTGCTGGTCGAGCTGATGTCGAGCTACACGAACCCGGCGGCCGCGCGCCGCCTCGCGCAGGCACCCCGGGTCCTCGAACGGGTGGCCGGCGACGAGCACGGGATGGCGATGCACCACCTGGCCCCGTTCCACGACGCACTGGAGGCGGGCGCGGTGCTCGAGCACCTCCGCCCGCACCTCGGTGCCAGCGAGACGTTCCTCCACCTGGCCGACGTGATGGCCGAGGCCGCAGCGCGGCAGCCGGCCCGGGCTCGGGCGGTGTCGCCCCAGGCGCCATGACGCCTCCCGAACCGGCGGTCGGAGTGGTCGTGCCGACCAGGAACGCGGTGGCCTACATCGGTCGTGCGCTCGCCAGCGTCCTGTCGCAGGAGCCGCCGCCCGCTGACGTCGTGGTGGTCGACGCCGGCTCGACCGACGGCACCTGCGAGGTTGTCGCAGCGACCGCCGGCGTGCGACTGGTGGAGCAGTCCGGCGTCGGCCTCGGCGCGGCCAGGAACCAGGGCGTCGAAGCGGTGGCCGGCGAGCTCGTCGCGTTCTGCGATGCCGACGACCGGTGGGCGCCCGGCGCGCTGGTGGTGCGCATGCGGCACGTGCTGGCCGACCCCGCCTGCGACGCGGTGATCGGATCGGTGGTGATGGAACCGATCGACGGCAGCGATACGCCGCAGGCGCAGATCGGGCGGCTGGGCGAGCCGCTGCCCGGCTTCACCCCGGGCGCGCTCATGGCCCGCCGCCGCACGCTCGAGCGCGTCGGTCCGTTCTCGGAGCACCTCACGATCGGCACGGATTCGGAGTGGTTCGTTCGCCTGGTCCAGAGCGGTCTGCGCTGCGACCGGCTCGACCAGGTCGTGCTGCACAAGGGAGCGCGCGCCGGCAGCCTCTCGACCGACGTGACGGCCTACCGGCGCGAGCTGCTGACGGTCGCACGGAGCTACGTGGCCCATCGTCGGCGCCGAGACCGCTCGGGTGGCTGAGCCGGCGGGGCGCACGTTCGTCCACCTGGTCCCGCGCTTCGTGGGCGGTGGGCCGGAGCGGACGACCCTCGCCTTGGTCGCCGGCATGCGCGCCCTCGGCTTCGACGACCGGCACTCGATCCTCGCCCTCGATCGCGAGCTGTCACCCCGCCTGCTGCTGGAGTGCCGGCGGCTGGGCGTCGAGCTCGTGCGTGCCCCCGACGACGAGACGGTCGTGCACCACGTACGCGAGGCCGACCTCGTGCACATCCACTACTGGAACCACCCTGCGCTCACGTCGCTGTTGCGCCGGGTGGAGCTGCCACCGGCGCGCGCATTGGTCTGGGTCAGGGTCCACGGCGCCGCGCCGCCGCAGGTGATCACCGACGACATCACCGAGCTGGCCGATGCGCTCGTGGTCACCAGCGCGAGCTCGCTCGATCTGCCGCCGGTGGAATCCGCCCGCCGCAGGGGCATCCCGCTCGAGCACATCCCGGGCGTCATCGATGTGGGTCGCCTGGCCGACGCAACACCGCGACCGCACCGCGGGATCGTGGTCGGCTACCTCGGACTGGTCGCCCACGCCAAGCTGCACCCCCGCTTCGCCGAGCTGTGCGCGCTGGTGCGCACGCCCGACGTGCGCTTCGTGGTCGTCGGTGGCGGTGGCGGCCACGACGAGCTCCGGGAGGAGCTGCGTCGGGCCGGGCTGGCCGACCGGTCCGAGGTGCGGGAGCCGACCGAGGACGTGGCCTCCGTGCTCGCCGAGATGGACATCTTCGGCTACCCGCTCGCCCCCGACACCTACGCGTCGAGCGACCGCACCCTGCAGGAGGCGATGTGGATGGGTGTGCCGCCGGTGCTGCTGCCGTCGGCCGGCACGGCCTGGATGGTCGATCACGAGCGCACGGGCCTGGTCGCAGATGAAGGCGGCTACGCCGCCGCCATCGATCGGTTGGCCACCGACCCGTCGCTGCGGGCCCGCCTCGGAGCAGCCGCACGGGACCATGCCCGAGCCGCGTTCGATCCGGTCGAGTCGACGAAGCGCTACGCCGCGCTCATCGACCGCGCGCTCGAGCGCCCTCGCCGCTCACGCGCGCCGTTGCCCGGGGCTGGCGAGACGGCCGCGGAGAACTTCGTCCGGTCGCTCGGGACTGCAGCCGGGCCCTTCGCAATCAGTGTCGCCGGCTCCGACGGCTCCGACCTGGCTGCGGTGGCCGCGGCGGACAGGCTGATCGCAGCGTCCTCCGCGGCGCTGGTGAGAGGCGAAGGCGGCGTGGTGCACCACCGCAACGCCTTCCCCGACGACCCGCACCTCCGACTGTGGAGCGGACTGATCGCCGAGGCGGAAGGGCGCCTGGAACTGGCCGCTGCCGAGTTCGAGGCCGCGGCCGCCCTCGGCCTGTCCGATGGCCGCCCGCCCGCCTACCTGGCCCGTTCAGCGCGGACGGGCCAGACGTAGTCGAGGTCGTCGGGCTCCTCGCCGAAGATCGGCGCGTAGTGAGCGGGGTCCTTGCGCAGCAACGCCGAGCGGTGGCTCCGGTGCAGCGCCTCGTCGCCCAGCCAGGGCGGCAGCTCGCCCGCCTCGGCGAGCTCGCGCTGGTCCCGCACCCGGTCGACCCCGAGGCGCTCCCGCAGTGCGTCGGTGATCTTCACCGCACAGGTGTCGGCGTGGCCGAGCTCGCACCACACCTTGCAGATCTCGAGGCAGTAGCGCACGAGCGCCTCCTC
>JAFBAD010000083.1 GCA_019247975.1 Acidimicrobiia bacterium | reverse complement strand
CTTCGGCTGGGCCCCGACGAGGCCCGCCACCAGCGCGGCCGGGTCCTGGTAGTGCCACGAGATGACGTTGACCGCCCCGATCGTGTCGGCGCCGGCGAGCACCGTCCCCGCGTTCGCCACGCCGGTGTCGGCCGCCGCCCGAACGAGGGCCTCGGTCATGAGCGCGATCGGCTCGAGCTCGCCCTCGCCGTCACGCTGGTTGACCTGCCCACCCCCGATGAGCACGGGCTGCCGTGGATCCATGCGTGGACGGTACCCAGGTGGGGCTGCGGGTGGTGACCCCTCCACTACGCTCGGCCCTCATCGACGTCCTCTTCCTGTGCACCGGGAACATCTGCCGATCGCCCATGGCCGAGGCCCTGCTCCGGCAGCGGGCGTCCCAGCTGTCCCTCGACCTCCGGGCCTCGTCCGCCGGCCTCATGTACGACGGCGCGCGGGCGTCCGACGGCGCGATCGAGGCCATGAAGCGGCGCAAGATCGACCTCTCCGGCCACGCCAGCCGGGTGGTCCACGCCGGCATGCTCGCCGAGGCGGACCTCGTCCTCTGCATGGCGCGGATGCACCTCCGCGAGGCGATCGTCCTCGATCGTGAGTGCTTCGGCCGCACCTTCACGGTCAAGGAGTTCGTGCGTCGAGCCGAGGCCGCCGGGCCCCGGGGCGCCGAGCCCTTCGCGGAGTGGCTGGTCCGGGTGGGCGCCGGCCGCACGCCGAGCGAGCTGCTCGGGGACGATCCGGCCGACGAGGTGCGCGATCCGCTGGGCCGCTCCTCGCGGTTCTACCGGCGCACCGCCGACGAGCTGGCCAAGCTCATCGAGCAGGTGGCCTGGTTCGTCGGGGCGGTCGTGCCCGCCCCCGCCGACGCCGAGAGGGGCTGAGCGATGCGCGTCGCCATCGGATCGGACCACGCGGGCTACGACCTGAAGTCGCACCTCGTCGCCACCCTCGAGCGGCTGGGCCACGAGGTCGCCGACCTCGGCACGCACTCGACCGAGCCCGTCGACTACCCGCCCGTGTGCGCAGCGGTCGGCCGCGCTGTCGTCGAGGGCCGGGCCGATCGGGGAATCGTCCTCGGGGGCAGCGGGCAGGGCGAGCAGATGAGCGCCAACAAGGTGCCCGGCGTGCGCGCCGCGCTCTGCAACGAGCTCTACACCGCACGGCTTTCGCGGGCCCACAACGACGCCAACGTGCTCGCCATGGGCGGGCGGGTCGTCGCCCTCGGCCTGGCCGACGAGATCCTCGAGCTGTGGCTGACGACGCCGTTCGACGGCGGTCGCCACCAGCGCCGCGTCGACCAGCTCGGCGAGCTGGAGCGCACCGGCGGCCACCTCCCGTACGACGAGGACACCACGCCGCACGACACGGAAGCAGCAGTCACATGAGCAACGACCCACCCTGGCCCCCGCCCGATGACGACGACGAGCTCTTCGGGCTGATCGACGACGAGCTCGAACGGCAGCGCACCACCGTCCAGCTGATCGCGTCCGAGAACTTCACCTCGCCGGCGGTGCTGCGCGCCACCGGTTCGGTGCTCACGAACAAGTACAGCGAGGGCTACCCGTCGAAGCGGTACTACGGCGGCAACGAGGTGATCGACCAGGTCGAGGACCTGGCCCGCACCCGGGCCAAGGCGCTGTTCGGGGCCGAGCACGCCAACGTGTAGCCGCACGCCGGGGCCAACGCGAACATGGCCGTCTACCAGGCCCTTCTCGAGCCCGGCGACACCGTGCTCGGCCTGCGGCTCGACCAGGGCGGCCACCTCACCCACGGGTCGCCGGTCAACGCCAGCGGCATCCTGTACCGGTTCGTCTCCTACGGCGTCACCCCGTCCGACGAGCGCATCGACTTCGACCAGGTGCGCGACCTCGCCCTCGAGCACCGGCCGAAGATGATCGTCGCCGGCGCGACCGCCTACCCGCGGACCATCGACTCCGAGCCCTTCCGCCAGATCGCCGACGAGGTCGGCGCGCTCTTCATGTTCGACGCCGCGCACATCGCCGGGCTGGTCGCCGGCGGCGTCCACCCGAGCCCCGTGCCCCACGCGGACATCGTCACCCTGACCACGCACAAGACGCTCCGTGGGCCACGCGGTGGCTGCATCCTCTGCCGAGCCGAGCACGCCGAGAAGATCGACAAGTCGGTGTTCCCCGGCATGCAGGGCGGCCCGCTCGACCACGTGATCGCCGCGAAGGCGGTGGCGTTCCGGGAGGCCGCGCAGCCCTGGTTCGGTGAGTACGCCCGCCGCATCGTCGAGAACGCATCGGCCCTGGCCGAGACGCTCGCAGGGACCGGCCTGCGGCTGGTGTCGGGCGGCACCGACAACCACCTCATGCTCGTCGACATGCGCAGCTTCGACCCCGACGTGTCGGGGAAGAAGGCCCGCCTCGCGCTCGACCGGGCCGGCATCAGCCTCAACGAGAACACCGTGCCCGACGACCCGCGCCCGCCGTACATCACCAGCGGGCTGCGCATCGGCACGCCGGCGGTGACGACCCAGGGCATGGGACCGCGCGAGATGCGCGAGATCGGCTCCCTCATCCACCGGACGCTCGTCGGCCGCGAGGACGAGTCCGAGATCGCGGCGATCCGCGACGAGGTCCTCGCCCTCTGCTCCAAGTTCCCGCCGTACTGATGGCCCGCAGGGCTGCGGAGTCCGCCAGGCGGAGCAGCACCACCCCGAGAACCCGATCGGCGAAGCCGGAGCGAGCAGCGAGCGCAGCGAGCGCCCGAGCTCGAATCGAGTAGTGCCGTCGGCCTCCCAGTACGGGCTGGTCTTCGGGGTCGCCTTCGGGGTGACCCTCGTCGCCACCCCGCTCTGCGGATGGCTGGCCCGCCGGCTCGGGGTGATGGCCG
>JAFBAD010000139.1 GCA_019247975.1 Acidimicrobiia bacterium | reverse complement strand
TCGGACGGTCTCGATGGCCTGCCGGTCGAACGGCAGGTCGATCTTGCGGCGCAGGTAGCGCACGTACACCTCGACGATGTTCGGGTCGCCCTGGAAGTCGTCGTCCCACACGTGGTCGAGGATGTCGCGCTTCGACACGACGTCGCCGGCCCGTCGCGTGAGGTACTCGAGCACCGAGAACTCGCGGGCCGTCAGCGCGATCTCCTCCTCACCCCGCCAGCAGCGGCGACTGGACGGATCCAGCCGCAGGTCACCGGCCACGAGCAGCGCCGGCCGAGCGTGTGCACCTCGACGCAGCAACGCGCGGAGGTGTGCGACGAGCACGACGTGCGAGAACGGCTTCGTGAGGTACGCATCGGCCCCGGTGTCGAGGGCCTCGGCCTCGTCGAGGTCGCCGTCCTTGGCCGTCAGCACGAGGATCGGCGTCCACACGTTCTCCTCGCGCAGCTTCCCGCAGATCTGGAAGCCGTTGACCCCGGGGAGCATGAGGTCGAGCACGATCGCGTCGTAGGCGTTCTCCCGCGCCATCCAGAGGCCGTCGGTGCCGTTCCCGGCGACGTCGACCGCGAAGCCCTCGCGCTCGAGCCCGCGCCGCAAGGAGGCGGCCAACCGCTCCTCGTCCTCGACGACCAGCAAGCGCACGACGGTCGACCTCCTCGGCCACGGTCCCGTGCCAGACCTGAAGGGAACCTGAGAGCCGTGTCGGGCACAGCTTGGCCGGTTCAGGGTCGGTTCAGTGGCACGCCGACAGGGTCGGAGCCATGACTCGATCGATGCTCGCCCTGGCGCTGGCGCTCACCGTCGTCCTCGTCGGCTGCAACGGCTCCGGCCCGAAGCGGTTCAGCACGACGATCGACAACCCCTACTGGCCGATGCGGCCGCTCACCCGCTGGACCTACCACGAGGTCGACGAGCGCGGTGCGGTCACCGTCGACACCGTGATCGTGACCGAGCTCACCAAGCGGATGGCGAACGGCGTGACCGCGCGCGTCGTCCGCGACACCGCCCGCCTGCACGGACAGATCGTCGAGGACACGTTCGACTGGTACGCGCAGGCGGCCGACGGCACCGTCTGGTACCTCGGCGAGGACACGGTCGAGCTCGAGCACGGCAAGGTCACCAGCCGCGCTGGTTCGTGGGAGGCGGGCAAGGACGGCGCGCGCGCCGGGATCATGGTCCCCGCGCACCCCCGGACGGGCATGCGCTACCGCGAGGAGTACTCGAAGGGCAACGCCGAGGACGAAGGTGAGGTGCTGAGCCTCGACGAGATGGCCGACGTCCCGGCCGGCCACTACGACCACATGCTCATGATCAAGGACACCAGCACGCTCGAGACGAGGTCGCTCGAGTACAAGCTCTACGCCAAGGGCGTCGGACCCGCGCTGGCGCTCGGCGTGTCCGGTGACGTCGATCGGGAGAGCCTGGTGAAGGTGGACCGCGCGCCGTCCGGCTCCGGACAGGGACCGCTCGGGTCGCCATGAGTCGACTAGATCTTCGCGGCGTGGATCTCGTGACCGACCTCCTCGCACTTGGTTCGGCGACGCTCGGCGAATCGGGCGCGCAGCCGCTCGGTGCCGGCCTCGCGCCCGTGTGGCCCGGCGCGCGGGTCGCCGGACCGGCGCGTCCCGTGCGTTGCGCCGCGGGCGACAACCTCGAGGTCCACCTCGCGGTGGCTGCGGCGGGGAGCGGCGAGGTGCTCGTCGTCGCGATCGACGGCGATCCGGAGCGCGGTTGGTGGGGCGAGGTCCTGACCGTCGCGGCGATGTCGCGGGGGGTGGCCGGACTGGTGATCGACGCCTGCGTCCGCGACACCGCAGCGATCGCGGCGCGTGCGTTCCCGGTGTGGTCGGCCGGCATCGCGCTGCCCGGCGCGGTCAAGGTCACGCGCGGCACCTCCGACGCACCGATCGTCATCCGCGGTGCGACGGTCGCGCCCGGCGACTGGGTCGTGGCCGACGAGGACGGGGTGGTGGCCGTCGAGGCCGATCGACTCGACGAGGTGCGTGCCGCGGGACGGAGCCGGGCCGATCGCGAGGCCGAGATGTTCGAGGAGCTGCTGCGCGGTCGCACCACCGTCGAGTTGCTCGGGCTGGCCCCGCCGCCCGACTGACGCCCCGAAAGAGGCCGACTGACCGTGTGACCGCTGGGTAGAGGCGTCCGCATGACCACCTTCGGCTACTTCTTGAGCAGCGAGGAGCACGGGCCCAAGGCACTGGTGCACCAAGCGCAGTTGGCCGAGTCTGCTGGATTCTCTTCGGTCTTCATCTCGGATCACTTCCACCCGTGGCTCGACGAGCAGGGTGAGAGCCCGTTCGTGTGGAGCGTCATCGGCGCCATCGGCGCGACGACCGCGCTCGAGGTCACCACCGGCGTGACGTGTCCGACGATCCGCACCCACCCCGCCGTGATCGCGCAGGCGGCCGCGTCCTCCTCGCTCCTGCTCGACGGGCGGTTCCGCCTCGGCGTCGGAACCGGCGAGAACCTGAACGAGCACATCCTCGGCGACCGCTGGCCGTCGCCCGACGAGCGGTTGGACCTGCTCGTCGAGGCGATCGAGGTGATGCGCCAGCTCTGGACCGGGAAGCTCATCTCCCACCGCGGTGCGCGGTACATGGTCGACCGGGCCCGCCTCTACTCCGCGCCGGAGCAGCCGATCCCGGTCCTGATGTCCGCGTTCGGGACCAAGGCCGCCGAGATCGCGGCCGACGTCGCCGACGGGTTCGTCACGACCACCCCCGACGACGAGGTGCTCTCGACCTATCGCAAGAACGGCGGCAAGGCGCCCCTCATCGGGGCGGTGAAGGTCTGCTGGGATCGCGACGAGGGCACGGCCGTTGAACGGGCCCACCGGCTCTGGCGCAACTCCGCGGTCCCAGGCTCGCTCGCGCAGGAGCTCGCGACCCCCGCGATGTTCGACGAGGCGTCCGAGCTCGTGGACCACGACACGGTCAAGGAGCAGTTCGCGTGCGGGCCCGACGCGCAGCGCCACGTCGAGGCGATCCGGCCCTACATCGAGGCGGGCTTCGACGAGATCTTCATCAGCCAGATGGGCGACGACCAGCAGGGGTTCTTCGACTTCTTCCGCGAAGAGGTCGAGCCCCGGCTGTGAGGTGCACCTATGACGTCATGGAGAGCGACCAGGCCGGGTAGGGCGGCGGCCGGGCGCCGCCATCCGAGGGGATGCGACGTGCAGAGCGACTTCGATGATCAGATCACCGAGATCGTCGCGGCGAGGCGGTTCGCCGAGCAGACGATCGGCGTCGATCACGCGCGTCTCGCCGACATCCTCGTGATCGTGAGCGAGCTGGCGTCCAACGCCGTCCGCCATGCCCACAGCAAGTTCTCGGTGCGGGTGTGCAACCAGCGCGGTGTCGTGCGCATCGAGGTGACCGACCACGGCGACGGGTGGCCGGAGGTCCCGCGCCGCGAAGAGGTCGTGTCCGGTGGCGGCATGGGCCTGAACCTCGTGGCCGCCTTGTCGGACCGGTGGGGCGCGACGGAACGCCCGGGCGGCAAGGTCGTGTGGGCCGAGCTGGACGACGGCCCGGCGCTGCGGGTGGTCTAGAACCCGACGACGTTCAGCAGCCGCTCCACCTGGGGCGACGCATCGCGCACCTCGAGGCGATCGGCGCCGGCGACCGACCGGGCGTCGACCAGCGCCCCGAGACCTGCGGAGTCGATGAAGTCGAGGTCCCGGCAGTCGACCACGATCTCGGCTGCGTCGGCGTCCGATGCATCGCTCAGCGCGTCCGCGAGGACATCGTGGTTCGAGTGATCGACCTCTCCGACCAGGGAGATCCGGACGATCCGGCCTCCGTCTTCCTCCGCCAGTGAGAGGGTGAACCGGGGCTCGGCAGGATGTGCCATGACGTGCCTCCTGACGCTCGAGAGTGGCGGTACCGGTCTAGTGGTGTACCCGTCGAAGGTGTCGTCAACCGGCGACCGCAAGGAAGCCCCTCCGGCCCACCTACTTCTTGTTCTTCTTCGCCGTCGCCTTGCCGCCCTTGCGGCCGGCTTCCTTCTTCTGCGCGCTGGTCCCGCCCTGCTTCGAGCTGCTTCCCTTGCCCGACTTCTTGCCCCCGTTCTTGGAGGCGTCCGGCGAGTTCGCGATGCGGGCCGCTCGGGACTTCGACATCCCCTTGTCCTTCAGCGCCTCGTACTGCTTCTCGTTCTTCACGTTGGCCGACTTGGAAGGCATGCGCGCTACGTACCCACTGCGAAAATCCCCGCTCCCCGCCCGCTCGTAGTGCCGTCGCAGCGGGTGCGTTCCATCGAGGGGGAACCAATGCGTCGAAGCGTGCTGAGCGTCATCGCGACATGCGGCATGGTCGTGCTGCTGTCGGCGGCCGGATGCGGTCCGCCCCCGGTGAAGGTCAGTGTCCGCGACGACCTCTACGACCCCGCGTCGGTCACGGCGGCGCGCGGTGCGACCGTCACGTGGACCGACGAGGGCAACCTCCAGCACACGACCACCGGTGACGCCCCGCTGAACCTCTGGCGGGGAGCCCTCAGCCCGGGAAGCAGCTTCACCACGAAGCTCGTGGCCGGGGGCACCTACACGTACCACTGCGAGATCCACTTCTCGATGCACGGGACGGTCAAGGTTCCGATCGCGGTCAGCCCGACCAGCGGCTCGACATCGACCACGTACACGGTGACGCTCGCCAGCACCGCTGCGCCCTCGGGCTTCCGGTACGTCGTGCAGGAGAAGGACCCGGGCGGCGCCTTCAACGCCCTCCGGACCGTCACCTCCGCGACGACGACCTTCACCGCACCCAAGGCCGGCACCTACCAGTTCCGGAGCGGGCTGCAGCGCATCAGCCCAGCGGGGACCTCTGGCTTCTCCGACCCGGTGAGCGTCACCGTGAGCTGAGCGAAGCGTGGTACTGCCCCGGCCGGTCGACGGGAAGGGGTCGGCCATGGCCAGTTACACCGTCCCCGGTATTGGTGAGGCCGAGGCCGACAAGGTGCGCGGCATCCTGCAGGAGCGCCTCGTGGCCCTGAGCGACCTCCACCTCACCCTCAAGCACATCCACTGGAACGTGGTCGGCGAGAACTTCATCGCCGTCCACGAGATGATCGACCCGCAGGTCGACGACGTCCGGCTCTTCGTCGACGCGATCGCCGAACGCATCGCGACCCTCGGCGGCGAGCCGCTGGGCACGCCCGGTGCGATCGTCAACGGCCGGTCGTGGGACGACTACAGCCTCAACCGGGCGGTGACGACCGAGCACCTCGCGGCGCTCAACGTCGTCTACGAGGGTGTGGTCGCCGACCAGCGCAAGGCGATCAACGCGCTCGAGGACCTCGATCTCGTGAGCCAGGACATGCTCATCGGACAGGCCGACAAGCTCGAGATGTTCCACTGGTTCGTCCGTGCCCACCTCGAGGACAAGGGCGGTCACCTCGCGACCGAGGGCGCCCGGACGGAGAAAGCGGCGGCGAAGCAGGTACGGGGTCGCACCGCCAAGCGCGCGGCCAAGAAGGCTCGCTGACCACCTGCATCCCGGCGCCGCGCATCGATCCGGCGGCGCTCGACAGCGTCCCGCGACCGGGCGAGGGACGGACCTGGGCGCGCTGGAGGTTCCTGGCGGCCACGGCCGCCGAGGACCTCGCGCGCGCCCGGCTGGTCGAGGGCCACCTCGACGCGCTGGCGATCCTGGCCGAGCTGCAGCCCGAGCGCGCCGCGCCCCCGGACCGGCTCGGCGTCTGGGCGGCCGAAGCCCCACGGGCCGGTGTGCAGGCACGGCCCGACGGTGGCGGCTGGGTGCTGCGTGGCACCCGCCGCTGGTGCTCCGGCGTCCACGAGGTCACGAACGCGCTGATCACCGCCCACGCACCTGACGGCCTGCGCCTCTTCCTGCTGCCGTGTGCTGATCCGGCCGTCACGTTCCTGCCGGGGTCGTGGCCGGCGGTGGGCATGGCCGCCTCCGACAGCCTCGAGCTCCGGATCTCCGAGCTGCGGCTCGACGCCGGTTCGGCCGTCGGGCCGCCGGGCGGCTACCTGGATCGACCGGGGTTCTGGCACGGCGGTGCGGGCGTTGCCGCCTGCTGGTTCGGTGGTGCGGTCGGCGTCGGCCGCGTGCTGCGCCGGGCCGTGCAGGACAAGCCCGACCCGCACTCGCTGGCACATCTCGGCGCGGTCGACGCCGTCCTCTCCTCGCTCACCCACGAGCTGCGCAACGCCGCGGGTGAGATCGACGCCGACCCCGAGGACCGCCAGGGCCGGGCCGAGCTGCGGACCCGGCGCCTGCGCGCGCTGGTCGAGGCCGGCTGCGACGAGGTGCTGGCCCGCACCGGGCGGGCAACGGGCGCCGGTCCGATGTGCCTCGACGCGGAGCACGCCCGCCGCGTCGCCGATCTCACCGTGTACCTGCGGCAGTCCCACGGCGACGCGGACCTGGCCCGGCTCGGCGAGCTCGCCGCCGCGACGAGCGACGACTGGATCGAGCCGTGATCGACGTGGTCGCCGGCACGGCCGAGGACACCTGGCTCGCGTGGGACGGCCTGGCTGCGCTCCCGACCAGTGATCTCCTTGGTCGTCCTCCGGGCACTGCGATCGTCGTCGCACCGCACCCCGACGACGAGGTGCTCGGCGCCGGCGGCACGCTGCGACTGCTGCACCGACGCGGCTGGGCGCTGCACGTCGTCGCGGTGACCGACGGCGAAGGATCGCACCCCGGGTCACGGGTGCACTCGGCCGGCGAGCTGCGCGCGATCCGCAGCCGTGAGGCCGCCGCGGCGCGTCGTTCGCTCGGCCTGCGCCGCTGCGCAGTCGATCGGCTGGCCCTGGCCGACGGCGAGGTGGCTGCGCACGAGGATCGCCTGGAGGACCACCTGCGCCGGCTCGGCCCGGCCGACCTCGTGCTCGCCCCGTGGCGCCACGACGGCCATCCGGACCACGACGCGTGCGGCCGGGCGGCGGGCCGGGCCGCGGCCGTCAACGGCATCCCGCTGGTCGAGTACCTCGTCTGGATGTGGAACTGGGCCGGGCCCGACGATGGACGGGTGCCGTGGGACCGAGCCCGGCGGGTCGACCTGCCGGCCGGCGACCGTCGCCGGAAGGGCTCGGCGATCGATCTGTTCGCGTCGCAGGTCCGGCCGATCGGTCCGGAGCCGGCGGATGCCGCGGTGCTGCCCGCACGGGTCCTCGCTCACCACCGGCGGCCCTTCGAGGTGCTGCTCGCGTGAGTGGGCTCATCGAGCACTTCGACGCGCTCCACGCCGCCGAGGCCGATCCGTGGCAGGTCACCACCAGCTGGTACGAGCGCCGCAAGCGGGCGCTGACGATGGCCGCGCTCCCGGCCGAGCGGTACCGGGCCGCGTTCGAGCCCGGTTGCTCGATCGGCGCGGTCACCGAGCTGCTGGCCGAGCGGTGCGACCGGGTCACGGCCATGGACGCCGCGGCGAGCGCCGTCGACCGCAGCCGCGGCCGCCTCGCGGGCCGGACCCACGTGCAAGTACTCCAGGGACGGCTGCCCGACGACTGGCCGGCCGACCACTTCGACCTCGTCGTCCTGAGCGAGATCGGGTACTACCTCGCGACGACCGACATCACGACGACGGTCGAGCGGTGCTGCGCATCGCTCGATCCGGGCGGCAACCTTGTCGCCGTGCACTGGTCGCAGGTGGCCGACGACTTCGCGTCGTCGGGCCGCGAGGTCCACGAGCACCTGCGGGCCCGGCCCGAGCTCACCGAGCTCGCCAGGTACGAAGACACGGACTTCCAGCTCGACGTCTTCGAGCGGGCACGGTGACCCAGCCCGCGGTCGAGGAGATCGGTGTCGTCGTCCCGGCCCACGACGAGGAGGCTCGTGTCGCAGCGTGCCTGTCGGGTCTCCGGGTCGCCGCCCGCCACCCCCTGCTCGCGCACAAGAAGGTGCGGGTCGTCGTGGTCCTCGACCGGTGCCGGGACCGCACGGGTGACACCGCCGAGCGCTTCGGCGTCGAGGTCATCGAGGTCGACCACGCCTGCGTCGGATCGGCGCGGTCCGCCGGGTTCGCACGCCTGCTCGACCGGTCCGCCGCACCCGACGAGCGGCACTGGCTGGTCACGACCGACGCCGACTCGACCGTGCCGCCGGACTGGCTGGCACGACTGGTGGCCTGGCGGCAACGGGGTGCCGACGCCGTCGCCGGGACCGTCGTCGTCGACGACTGGAGCGAGCAGCCGCCGCAGACCCGGCAGCGGTTCGTGCGGCACCAGCACGCTCACGGAACCGGCCTCGCGCACCAGCACGTGCACGGCGCCAACCTGGCCATCAGCGCAGCGGCCTACCGGCGGGTCGGTGGCATCCCCCAACTCCCGGTCGCCGAGGACCACGCGTTGTGGGCCGCGGTCGGCGCCGCCGGCCTGCGCCGGGTCGCCGCAGGCGACCTCCCGGTCGTCACCTCCTCGCGGCGCGAGGGCCGAGCGGCCGGCGGGTTCTCCGATCTGCTGCGATCGCTCTCGGCGCGGCCGCTAGACCGCGATGGCGTCCGCCTCGAGCGTGAACCGGCCCGGCATGCAGACGAGGTCGATCAGCCGGGTCAGCGTCGGGCGGGCGACCACCCGGAGCTGCGAGGCCGGGTCGATGAGCCGGCCGAGGTCGATGAGCACCCGGATGGCGGTGGAATCGGCGAAGGCCACCCCGGTGGCGTCGATCGTCCACGCCCCGGCCGGTAGCGCTTCGACCACGCTGCGCAGGAGATCGAGGGCGGCGGGGTCGGCGGACTGGTCGAGGTTGCCCTTGAGGACCAGCACCGGCTCCTCGTCGGTGCCCTCCAAGGCGAATCTGAAGGCGTCGTTCACGGCGATCCTGATGGTCCGAGAGCGCTGCGATGCCTGGGCTCGACACGCGGTGCGCGCACGTGGCGGGTCCTCTACCCCACCGGCGCAGCCCTCACTCGTCCTGTGGCAGTGGCCGTCGAGTCGGCGATCGCGCTCAACCTCGGGGGACCGTCGCCGACAGGTCGCGCATGGTGTTTCGGCGCCGGAAGGACGACGAGGAGCGAGCCGGGTCGGACGAGGCCGCCGTGATCGAGAACCTCGATCGCGTGAGCGCCCTCTACGCGACCGGGCTCATGGAGACCGGCCCCCGGCCCGACCTCGATGCGGTCGCCCGGACCGCCGCCGAGCGGCTCGGGACCCCGGTGGGCCTCATGACGCTCGTCGACGCCCGCCGCCAGTACTTCATCGGCCACTACGACAGCCGCGAGGACACCGACGCCGAGCGGGAGACCCCCCTCGACGTGTCCTACTGCAAGCACGTCGTGGCCCGCGACGCTCCCCTCGAGGTGCGCGACGCCAAGACCGACCCGGTGGTGAGGAACAACCCGGTGAGCCAGGACGGCTCGGTCCGTTCGTACCTCGGCGTGCCGCTGCGCACGGCCGAGGGTCACACGATCGGGTCGTTCTGCGTCGTCGACGACGTCCCTCGCGAGTGGACCACCGCCGACCGGACGCAGCTCGAGCACCTGGCCGAGTCGGCCATGGCCACCGCGCTGAGCTGACCTCCCCGGCGTCGCTCCTGCGACGCCGGCCCGGTCGAGTCCTCGCGCCCTCGACTCCCTGCCCCCGGTTCCCTGCACCCTCGCTCGGCCGCAGCCGGCGCAGGTCAGGGCATGAGGACCGTGACGCTCCCGGCGCTGCCGTCCCAGGGGACCGAACCCGAGGTGACGTTGGTGACCGAGAGCGTCACCTGGGAGACACCGAGCAGGTAGGTGTTCCGCCCGTACGGCCCGCCGCTGACCGTGGCGTGACCCTGGGCGTCGGTCGTCACCGTGACCGTGTCGTCGGTGTAGGTGATCCGTCCGAGGAAGTTCACCGGGTAGTGGAGCGTCACGGTGACGGTGGCGTTGGGCAGCACCGCACCGTTGTCGCCCTTCACGGTGAGCGTCGTCGAGAGGTACCACGCGCTCGACGTCGTCGAGGTGGTGACCGGGCCGAAGGTCGCGCCGGTCTTCGTCGGCCCCGGCGGGGCCGTGGTCGTCGTGGTCCTCGGCGCGGTGGTCGTCGTGGTGGTGGTCGGCGCGGTCGTGGTCGTGGTGGTGGTGGTCGTGGACGTCGGCGGGGCCACGGTGGTCGGCGGCGCGGTCGTCGTGGTCGTCGGTGCGTCCGCCGTCTCGACGCCGCCCTGGCCGACCTCGATCGAGTGCTTCACGTCGCCGAGCACGGAGCTCACGACGGCGGTGAACCCCTTGACGGCGACGCTGCCCACGCTGGCGACGAGCGCGACGATGAGCGCGTACTCGACGAGCGTCGCGCCGCGCTGGCGGTCGACCGCCTTCTTGCCGTCTTCGTCCCTGTTCCGGTGCATATCGCCTCTCCATACGGTCGGCGCGTAGGCGGTCCGGTTTGAGCCCTCTCGACCGGTAATCCACAGGAACTTCCTGCTCACCGGCTTGTGACAGTGTGCGGTCATGCGATTCGGACTCGATGTGGCGCAGCAGCGCATGCCCTGGGACGAGCTGGTGCGCCGGGTGCGCCTCGCCGAGGATCTCGGTTTCGACGGCGTGTGGGGCTTCGACCACTTCCAGCCGATGTACGGCGACGGGCCCGGGGAGACCTTCGAGGGGATGACGACCCTCGCGGCGCTCGCCTCGATCACCACCCGGATCCGCCTCGGCCTGCTCGTGACCGGCGTGACCTACCGGCATCCCTCGGTGTTCGCGTCGCAGGCGCTCACCGTCGACCACGCGTCGCACGGCCGCCTCGAGCTGTCGCTCGGCGCAGCGTGGTTCGACAAGGAGCACCACGAGCTCGGCATCCCGTTCCCGTCGACCGGGGAGCGCTTCGACCTCCTCGAGGACGCTCTCGAGATCATCACCCGGCTGTACACGGGCGAGGTCGTCTCCTACGACGGCAAGGTCGTGTCGCTGCGCGACGCGTACCTACGGCCCCCTCCGGTGCAGCAGCCGCACCCGCCGATCTGGATCGGCGGCAGCGGTCCCCGACGCACGCTCCCACTCGCCGCGAGGTACGCCGACGTCTGGCACTCCTTCGGCACGCCGAACTCGATGCGCGAGGCGTCGGAGCGGATCGACCAGCTCGCGGAGGAGGCCGGTCGCGATCCGGCCGACATCGTGCGGGCCGGGTCGCTGTCGCTCGACGACGTCGAGACCGCCCGCAAGCACGCCGGCAAGTGGCGCGATGCGGGCTACGGCTACCTCGTGTGCGGCTGGCCCGGCGGCGGCGACGCGCAGGTCGAGCAGTTCGCCCGCGAGGTCATGGGCGACTTCACCGGCTGACCCGGCCTACTCGTAGCGCAGGCCCATCTCCCGCAGCAGGTCGAGGAACCGGGTGCCGGCGTCGGGGGCCGGCTCCCCGGGCGTGTAGGTCACCGCATCCAGCCGGCCCGACCACGGGAAGACGCCCTTGCGCTCGTAGAGCTCCCACGACACCGGTGACCGCCGGTCGACGCCGATGTCGATGCCCTCGAACGGAGCCATCGCGCCGAGCATGACGAGGCCCGCCTGCCGGCCCGCCACCTGCCCGTCGACCGAGACCTCGACGTCCCACGTCCACCCACCGGGCGCATCGACGCGCAGCTGGATCCGCTGCGCGCCGTCGGGCACGGTGCCGCACGCGACCTCGGTCATCGCGCCGTAGCCGTTGTGCGCGAACACGAGCCGGTCGCCGTCGTCGACGTAGAGCACGTAGCCGCCGCCCTGGTCGCCGTGGGCGACGAGCACACCGGTGTCGCCGCTCGCGAACGACAGCTCCACGTCGACCGTGAAGGCCCGCCACTGGATCAGCAGCTGCGACCGGTAGCGCTCGAGCGTGTGGGTGCCGGCGACGATCCGCACCGGATCCTTGAGCGGCTCGTCGTAGGGCGGGCGGACGACGTAGCGGTACCGCGAGCCCTCCTCGAGCGGGTACACCTGGTTCTCGCGCGCGGCGGTTTCCCAGCCGGCCGCCAGGTCGGCGACGCGGTCGGGGTGCTCGGCCGCGAGGTTGCGCAGCTCGGTCCGGTCCTCGGCGACGTTGTAGAGCTCCCACTCGTGGTCGCCGAACTCGGTGAGCCGCTCGTGGCGGGTGACCACCTCCCAGTCCCCGTCGTAGTAGCCGCGGTTGCCCTCCATCTCGAGGTGCTGCGGGCCGCGGTCGTGCCGGGCCGACGGGTCCGCGAGGAGCGGCGCGAAGCTCGTGCCGTTGAACGGTTGCAGCGCGATGCCGTTGCGGACGTCGGGGCGCGCCACACCGGTGAGCTCGCACAGCGTCGGCAGCACGTCGGTGGCGTGCGCCCACTGGTCACGGCGGCCGGCGCCCCCGAGGCCGCTCGGCCAGTGGAGGATGCACGGGACCGAGTGGCCGCCGGCGTGGGTGTTGATCTTGTAGAGCCGGAACGGCGTGTTCGACGCCATGGCCCAGCCCCTCGGGTAGTGGACGAGCGCCCGTGGTCCGCCGGCCAGGTCGATGCGGTCGCGGTCGAACTGAGCGTCCTCGATGTCCTTGACGTTCTTCGACACGAGGGTCCGGAAGTACGACGTCGTGCCGGCCGCCTCGCCCTCCCGTGATGCGCCGTTGTCCGAGAGGAAGAGGAAGATCGTGTTGTCCGCCTGGCCGAGCTCCCCGAGCGCGGCGTGCAGGCGGCCGACCGACTGGTCGATGCTGTCGACCATCGCGGCGTACACCTCCATGTACCGCGCGTAGAGGGCCTGGTCGGCCGGATCGACGTCGTCCCACGCGGGCACGTCGTCGCCGGGTTCGGCGTTGCGGGGCGCGAGCTGCGTGCCCGGCGGGAGGAGGCCGAGCTCGACCTGGCGCTCGAACCGGGCCTGGCGGATCGCGTCCCACCCGGCGTCGTAGCGACCGCGGTGGCGTTCCAGGTCGGCCTGCTTGCACTGCAGCGGCGCGTGCACCGCGATGTGCGCGAACCAGCAGAAGAACGGTTGCGACGGGTTCGACGCCTTCGCCTGACGGATGCAGGCGATCGCCCGATCGGTGAGGTCGTCGGTGACGTAGTAGCCGTCGGGGTACCGGTCCACCTCGACGGTGTGGTTGTCCTCGACGATGCGGTGCGGGTGGTGCAGGTTCGTGAACGCGTCGAGCACGCCGTAGTAGCGGTCGAAGCCGCGCTGGCACGGCCACGCGTGACGGGGACCCGCGTCGGACAGGTCCGAGTCCTTGGTCAGGTGCCACTTGCCGATCGCGATCGTGTGGTATCCCGCGTCGCGGAACACCTCGGCCGCGGTCGCGACGTCGTCGGCGAGCTCGGCGGCGTAGCCGGGGAACCCCGGATCGGAGTTGGCCACGTGGCCGGCACCGGCGCGGTGCGGGTTGACCCCGGTGAGCAGTGCGGCGCGGGTGGGCGAGCACATGGGCGTCACGTGGAAGTTGGTGAACTGCAGACCCGCACCGGCCAGCCGGTCGATGTTCGGTGTCGGGATCTCCGAGCCGTAGCAACCGAGGTCCGCGAACCCGAGGTCGTCGCAGAGGACGATCACGACGTTCGGCGCATCCGCGCCGGGGCTCGGCCGCGGTGGCCACCAGCTCTCGGAGCCGGCGAACGTCCGGCCGACGTTGCCTTCGAACCCCTCGTACGGACCAGCCGCGTGCGTGTCAGCCACGGCGTCATACTGGTGCGCATGGCGGATGCACGACGGATCAGGTTCGTCGCGGCCCTCGTGGCCCTGCTCGGCGCGACGTTGATCGCTCGGCCCGCAGGTGCCGAGACCACCGACGGCACCTGGGACTACCAGAACATCTCCGTCTCGGGCAGCTACCGGCCCGTCGCCGGGTGGTTCACGAACGACAACGCCGAAGACGTGTTCTGGTACGGCCCAGGGTCCGCCACCGACACGCTGTGGATCGACGACGACGGCTTGCGCGGACCGACCAGGAAGCACTTCGACATCGCCGGGGACTTCACGCCGATCGTCGGCGACTTCGGCGGCGACGACAACGACGACATCTTCTGGTACTCCCCCGGCTCGGCCATCGACCGCCTGTGGATCGCGACCGGTGACGACGACGTGTTCGACACCAGCCGCACGTTCTCCGTCGACGGCAACGCCTACCAACCGAAGGTCGTGCACGACTACCGCGCGGGACACAAGGACCGCATCTTCTGGTTCGTGCCGAAGAGCGGCGGGTCGATGTGGACCTTCGACACCAACGGCGACAAGACCTCGTACCACTTCACCGTGTACCAGCCCTACGTCCAGCCCGGCGACTGGAACGGCGACGGCGTCGAGGACCTCCTCCTCTACGGCCCCGGCGGTGACGCCGACTGGATCTGGCTGGCCAGGGGCCGGATCTTCGACCAGTACAAGACGTCGATCAACGGGACCTACCAGCTCGCCACGATCTACGAGCCGGACTACGACGAGCTGCTCTTCTTCGGTACCGGCGACAAGCCCGACTCGTACTGGCACAACTCCGTCAACGGCTTCACTCCGCAGCACATCACGGTGTCGGCGCGCGGCAAGCCGCAGTCGATGCCGTTCTACGGCGCCGCGATCTACAACCCGGTCGGCGTCGACCAGATCGTGGCGGACGTCGGCAACGAAACCGCGGCCGTGGATCGGCTGAGCCCCACCCGCGACGTCGGCTCCGGGAAGATCATGCTCACCGGCGACTTCGACGGCGACGGCTTCATGGACCTGCTCTTCTACGGGCCCGGCAGCGGCGCCGACGCCATCTGGTTCGGCCACCCGGGCTCCGCTGCGCCCGCCGCCCGCAAGCGGGCGTAGTCCCGCCGGGGTCGCTATCGTACCGATCGGTACAAGATGCCGGTCGATCCCTCTCCCTTCGATGTCCTGGTGGTCGGCGCCGGGATCACCGGCATCTACCAGCTCCACCAGGCGCTCGAAGCGGGCTTCACCGCGTCGTTGGTGGAGGCCGGTGAGGGCGTCGGCGGCACGTGGTTCTGGAACCGCTATCCCGGCGCCCGCTTCGACTCGGAGAGCTACACGTACGGCTACCTCTTCTCCGAGGAGCTGTTCGACGAGTGGGAGTGGCAGGAGCACTTCGCCGGCCAGCCCGAGGTCGAGCGCTACCTGAACCACGTCGTCGACCGGTTCGACCTCCGGCGTCACATGCGCTTCGGCGCGCCGGTCATCTCGGCGGTGTGGGACGAGCCGTCGAGCACGTGGGTCGTGACCACCGACGACGGTGTCGTGACGCGCGCTCGCTTCCTCGTCGCGGCGACGGGCGTGCTGTCGGTGCCCTACCGGCCCGACGTCCCTGGGATCGACGACTTCCGGGGCGTGCAGCACCACACCGCCCGCTGGCCGGCCGAGCCGGTCGACGTCGCCGGGAAGAGGGTCGCGGTGGTGGGCACGTCGTCGAGCGGCGTGCAGGTGGTCGCCACGATCGTCGACGCGGTCGCCGAGCTGACCGTGTACCAGCGCTCCGCCAACTGGTGCACGCCGCTCAACAACCGGCCGATCACGGAAGAGGAGCAAGCCGAGCTGCGCAAGGACTTCGAGAGCTTCCGCCACACGCTGAACA
>JAFBAD010000369.1 GCA_019247975.1 Acidimicrobiia bacterium | reverse complement strand
AACCCCCTCAATCAGGAGATGTCGCGCTCACCCCTTGAACCAGCCGTCGGATTCCGACCGGTATTGCCTTCAGAAACGCCGCCGGCGGTCCCGGTCCTACGATCGGCGGCCATGGCTGACGGGGTGCGCGTGGTGGTCGGGGCGGCGTCGGGGATGGGGCTCGACCTGGCGAAGCGGTGGGCCGGGCAGGGTCCCCTGTTCGTGGCCGACCGCGATCCGGTGGCGGTGGAGGGCGCGACGGCGTCGCTGCCCTGCGACGTGACCGACGCGGCGCAGATCGACGCGCTGGCGGCGGCCGCCGCCGAGCACGGTCCGCTGCGGTCGTTGGTCGTCGCGTCCGGGCTCGGTCCGCCGGACGGCACCTTCGAGCAGATCCTCGAGGTGAACCTGCGCGGGATGGCGCGGCTGTTCGACGCGTTCGACGATCAGATCACCGAGGGCTCGGTGGCGGTGGGCTTCGCGTCGGTCGCGATGTTCGTGTCCGGGACCGACCCGAGGATGTTCGCCGAGGTCGACGACCCGCTCGGCGACGACCTGGCCGGACGGCTGCGCGCCGCCGGGGTGAACGACGACACGGTGGCCGCTTACTGCACGTCGAAGCGCGGCGTCTCCCGGCTGGTTCGACGCAAGGCCGCCGAGTGGGGGCCGCGCGGCGGACGGGTGGTCGGCATCGCGCCGGGGCTCATCGACACGCCGATGGGACAGCGCGAGCTCGACCGGGGCGGCGGCTCGAAGGAGCTGCGCGACGGATCGGCGATCGGCCGGGCCGGGCGTCCCGGCGAGATCAGCGCGGTGGTCGACTTCGTGTGCTCGCCCGCCGCGTCGTTCCTGACCGGCACGACGATCGTGGTCGACGGCGGCAGCGGCATGGAGGCGATGGCCGAGTCGCTCTGATCACGGCTGATCACTGGCGGGCGATGGCCCGCTCCGCCTCCTCCTCGGGATCGACGAACGGCTCGCCGTCGAGGTCGACCCACACCCGTTCGATCGTGCCGTTGAAGCGGAACGGCGCCGCGTAGTCCGGATCGGCCGGCGGGATCTGTGCGGCGTAGCCGACCGTGAAGCCGGCCCCGGTGATCGAGAAGCGGGTCCACACGAAGTTCTCGATCACGCCCTCGCCGACCACGTCACCGTCGACCAGCAGCGTGCCGGTGGCCGGCTCGCCCGGGCGGTAGCGGAACCCGAGGTCGTGGCGGCCCGGCGTCAGCGTCACCTGCGCCTCGACCCGTTCGATCGCGTAGCCGGACAGGTTCTGCAGGTAGCAGAGGCGGCCGTCGGCCAGCAGGTGGAACGACCACCCGCCGAGCACCGATCCCTGCACCACGAGCGCGCCGCACGGCACCACCCCGTCAGGCACGACGACGCGGGCGGTCACGTCGTGGGGCCGGTGGCGCACGTTCGGCGCCCGCTCCTCCGGCACCGGCGACGCGTTCGGCCAGTACTCGTAGTGGAGGCGGGGCTGCACGTCGGTCGGCCGCTCGAGCACCGCGGCCGAGAACGGGCGGTTGTCGAGCGGCAGCGCCTGGTGGGCTTCGGCCTCCTGCCAGAAGCGCTCGACCATCGCGGCGAGACGCTCGGGCTCCTCGGCCGCGAGGTCGTGGCACTCGCTCTGGTCCCGGCGGACGTCGTAGAGCTCCCACGTCACCTTGTCGAGGCCGGGCTCCTCGGTCTGGATGTCGTGGAACGCGACCGCCTTCCAGCCGTCCTGGTAGAGCGCGCGACAGCCGAACATCTCGTAGTACTGGACGGTGTGGCGGTCGGCCGCCGCGGCGTCGTTGAACGAGTACGCGAACGACGTGCCCTCGATCGGCTTCTGCTCGACCCCATCGATCACCGCTGGCGCCTCGCGCCGCGCCAGCTCCAGCACGGTCGGCGTGATGTCGACCGCGTGCACGTACTGCCGGCGGATCTCGCCACGGGCGGCGATGCCGTTCGGCCAGTGGACGATGAGCGGGTCGGCGACGCCGCCCTCGTGGGTCTCTCGCTTCCAGCGCTTGAACGGCGTGTTGCCCGCGACCGTCCACCCCCACGGGTAGTTGTTGTGGATGCGCGGTCCGCCGATCTCGTCGATGCGGTCGGCCGCCTCGCTCACCGTGCGGGGCAGCCCGTTCCAGGCCCGGCCGTCGTTGAGCGAACCCTTCGGGCCGCCCTCCGAGGACGCGCCGTTGTCGGACAGGACCATGACGAGGGTGTCGTCGAGCTGGCCCGACTCCTCGAGCCACGCGATGACCCGGCCGACCTGCTCGTCGGCATGCGAGAGGAAGCCGGCGAACGCCTCCATGAAGCGGGCGTAGACCCGCTGCGTCGTCTCCGACAGCGAGTCCCACGCGGGCACCCAGTCCGGGCGGGGTGAGAGGTCGGTCCCCTCGGGGAGCACACCCAGCGACAGCTGGCGGGCGAGCGTCGCCTCCCGCCACCGGTCCCAGCCGCCGTCGAACTGGCCGCGGTAGCGCTCGATCCAGTGCGCGGGCGCGTGGTGCGGCGAGTGGCACGCGCCGGTGGCGAGGTAGGTGAACCAGGGCTTGGTCGGATCGGCGTGACGCAGGTCGGTGAGGAACTCGATGGCGCGGTCAGCCAGGTCCTCGGACAGGTGGTAGCCATCGGCCGCGGACCGGGGCGGCCGGACCGAGTGGTTGTCGTGGTAGAGCGCGGGCGAGAACTGGCTCGTCTCACCGCCGTGGAAGCCGTACCAGCGCTCGAAGCCGCGGCCCAGCGGCCAGCGGTCGCGGCGGGCGCCCATGTGGAGGTCCTCGTCGGGGGTGAGGTGCCACTTCCCGACCGCGTACGCCGAGTAGCCGTGGTCCACGAGCATGCGGGGCAGGAAGCCGCAGCTGCGCGGGATGCGCGAGTCGTAGCCCGGGAAGCCGGTGGCGAGCTCCGCGACGCGGCCCATGCCGCAGGTGTGGTGGTTGCGGCCGGTCAGCAGGCAGGCGCGCGTCGGTGAGCACAGCGCGGTCGTGTGGAAGTTCGAGTAGCGCAGGCCGCCGGCCGCGAGCCGGTCGAAGGTGGGCGTCGCGATGTCCGAGCCGAAGCAGCCGACCTGCGCGAAGCCGACGTCGTCGAGCACGACCAGCAGCACGTTCGGCACGCCCTCGGGGGCGCGCAGGAACGGCGGCCACCACGCCTCCGAGTCCTCTGCGTACCGCCCGATCCGACCCTGGAACTCACCCGTCTCCATCCGTCCCCGTTTCTGCGTAGGAAGTGGCTGCTCCGGCAGCCACTTTCTACGCAGGAACGAGCGGCAAGGTCAGCCCGGCGGCAGGCGGTACGCCCGCAGGTTGCCGACTCGGGTGTAGAGGATGCCGTGGGCAACGACCGGAGCCGCCCACGAACCGTTGACGTAGCCGAACGGGGAGTCGACCTTCACCCCCTCGCCCGTCCACAGCGGCGCGCACGACTTCGGAGAGCCGCTGCATCCCGCGACCCCCGCCGCGTCGTAGGCGCGAGGGGTGATGAGCACCTTGTTCGGGTTGGGCGCTGCGCCCCCGGCGACCACGAACATGAGCCCGCCCGCTATCGACGGCGACGAAACCGTCCCGCCCACCCCCCACTGCTCCACACCGGTACTGGCGTCGATCACCGTCGTCCCGAGCGCCGACGCGAACGCGAGGCCGTTCGCCTCGGCCACCGGAGGATGAGTCCTGTCGAAGTACGGGTCGACGGTCTGGCGCCGGATCGGCTGGCAGCGGCGAGGCTCCGTGCCGGTGCAGCCGTCGTGCCCGTCGGCGTCGAAGGTGAGCAGATCCGTGTCGGCCGACTGCATCGAGCAGCAGAAGGTCGAGAACACGAACAGTCGCCCGTCCGCGATCGACGGTGGTCCCGCCATCACGCACTCGCAGGCGTCCTCCGCCTGGTAGAGCCAGCGCGGACTGCATCGCTTCGGCGTGCCGGAGCACCCATCGGTCCCGGCGGCGTCGAAGGCCGCGAGCGTCTCGATGGCACCTCCGCCCACTGCCTCATTCGTCGTGGCGGCGTACACGAGCCCACCGGCCACGGCGGGCGTTGCGCCGGCGTCGCTGGTCGACCGCCACAGCGGCTGGCAGACCTTCGGGCTGCTGCTGCAGCCCTCGACGCCCGCTGCATCGAACGCGTACAGCAGATCGTGCTTCGGGGCGTCCTGGTCCGTGCCGACGTAGAGGACGCCGCGCGAAACGACCGGCGAGCCCGGCTTGCCGCCGAGCACCGCCTTCCAGAGCGGCTGGCACGTCTTCGGTGTACCGCTGCACCCGCTCTCGCCGAGGGCATCGAACCCATAGAGCGAGTTGCCGTAGGTCGTGTACACGACGTGGTTCGCGTACGTGGGCGTGGACTCGCCGCCCTGGACGGCGGTCCACATCGGCTTGCACACGAGCGGTGTCCCCGAGCAACCGGTCGTGCCGTCCGCGCTGAACACGCGCAGGTTCCCGGCAGCCACGAACACCGAGCCGTCGGCGACGACCGGCGAGCTGTCGAAGCCCGTGTCGGGCAGCTTCGAAGACGTAGCCCACAGCTTCTGGAGCTGGCCGACGTTGTCGGTCGTCAGCGTGGTCTCGCCCGGGCTGAAGCCGGTGCGGGCGGCGTCGAAGCCGAGCGTCGGCCACTCGTCGCACGCGGCGAAGATCAGCGCGAGCAGCGCCAAGCCGACGATCGCCCGGTGCGTCCTCGAACGGAACATCCGGCCCCTCTCCCCGAGGGCCGGACATTACCGCCTTTCGTACGAAATGCCGCTCTGCTCGACGTCCCAGGTGGCGGCGGTGACGCCCTCGTCGCGCAGCTCGCGCTTGAGGACACGACCGACCGGGCTGCGGGGCAGCTCGGCGCGGAACTCGATGTAGCGCGGGAGCGCGAAGTAGGGCAGCTCGTCGATGCACCAGCGGAAGAGCTCCTCCTCGGTGATCGCCTTGCCCTCCGCGATCGTGGCGGTGACCTTGAGGTCGTCCTCGGTGAGCTGGCTGGGCACCGCGTGCACGGCGACGTCGGCCAGCGCACCGTGGCTCATGAGGATGCGCTCGACGTCGAAGCTCGAGATGTTCTCGCCACGGCGACGGAGGTAGTCGGCCTTGCGGTCGACGAAGAAGAGGTAATCCTCGTCGTCGATCCGGCCGATGTCGCCGGTGTGGTACCACCAGTTCGCGCTGGTCGCGACCGTCGCCTCCGGCCGGCCCCAGTAGCCCTCGAACATCGTGTGCGGACGCTTCGGCCGGATCACGATCTCGCCGTCGGTGCCGCGCGGCAGCTCGAAGTCGTCGTCGTCGAAGATGCGCACGTCGAAGTACTCGTCGTTGATGACACCCGCCGCGTTCGGCTTGTTCTCGGTGCCCGGCGGCTGCCACGAGATGAGGCTCGCCTCGGTCACGCCGTACGCGCCGCTGAACGTGTCGACGCCGAAGCGCTCCTTGAGGATCGAGTCGACCTCGACCGGCAGTGGCGCGGCGCCGATCAGCCGCAATGACGTGTTCGCCTCCGGCGCGCCCGACTGCGGCATCTCGGGACGATCGACATCGTGCGCGAGCAGGTAGGCCATCGTGCCGAGTGTCGACGTGACCGTCGCACCGACCCGGTTCATCTCCGGCCAGAAGTTCGATACCGAGAAGCGGCTGTAGATCGCGGAGCGGCCGCCGTAGACGAGCGAGCCGAGCACCGCAGTGACGAGCGCGTTGAAGTGGAAGAGCGGCAGCGGGGTCCACACCACGTCCTCCGCAGTGCGCTTCCAGCAGATGCCGATCTGCCGGGACAGCGCGCCGTGGTAGTGGTGGCTGAGCATGCAGCCCTTCGACGGGCCGGTGGTGCCGCCCGTGTAGATGAACGTGGCGAGATCCGCCGGGCGGATCGTGACCGACGGCTCGCGGTCGTCGGCGCCGAGCAGGTCCTGCCACGTGTGGGTGTCGACGCCCGCGATGTCCGCGGGCTCGCCGATGACGACGAGGTGGCGGACACCGGAGTCGGCTGCGACCCGCTCGGCCCGGTCGAGCAACGACTGCTCGACGATGAGCACGGTCGAGCCGGAGTCGGCCAGTTGGTGGCGCAGGTAGTCGCCTTTGTAGGCGGTGTTGATCGGCACCGCGACCGCGCCGCCGATCACGATCCCCCACCACGCGAGCATCGCCTCGCTCGAGTTCTCGACCAGCGTGGCGACGCGGTCGCCCTGGCGCACACCGAGCTCGGCCAGCGCATTCGCGATCCGGTGCGCGGTCGACGCGACCTCGGCGGCACTCGACTTCACGCCGCAGACGTCGAGGTACTCGGAGTCGGGGTCGGACTCCAGCCGACCGCGCAGGAGGTCGGCGACGGTCTCCTGCTCCTCGCTGATCCAGACCCGATCCGTCACGGCGGTGAACCGTAGCTCTGCGAATCGAACCAGGATTCAGACGTACTGTGCGCCCATGGCGAGGACGATCCCGCAGGTCATCGAGGAGGCGGCCGAGCGGTTCGGGACGGGCGAGGCGCTGGTCGACGGCGACCTCCGGCTCGACTGGCGGCAGCTCGCGGACGCGGCCGACGAGGTGGCGCGCGCGCTGATCGCGTCGGGGGTCGAGCACGGCGACCGGGTCGCGATCTGGGCGCCCAACATGGCCGAGTGGGCGCTCGCCGCAATGGGCACCCACCGCATCGGTGCGGTCGTCGTCACCATCAACACCCGCTTCAAGGGCAGCGAGGCGCTCCACGTGCTGCGCACCTCGGGCGCGCGGATGCTCTTCACCGTCACCGACTTCCTCGACACGGACTACGTGGCGATGATCGACGCGGTCGGCCGGCCCGGGGCGCTCGACGAGGTCGTCGTGCTGCGCGGTCCCTCCGGCGGCGACGTCGCGTGGACCGACTTCATCGCCCGAGCGAAGGACGTGAGTCAGGACGACAGCGCAGCCCGAGCGGCCGCCGTCGAGCCCGGCGACATGTGCGACATCATCTTCACGTCGGGCACGACCGGCGCGCCGAAGGGGGCGATGCTCGCCCACGAGGCGACCGTGCGGGCCTACACCGCGTGGTCCGACGTCGTCGGCCTCCAGGAGGGCGACCGCTACCTCATCATCAACCCGTTCTTCCACTGCTTCGGGTTGAAGGCCGGCATCCTCGCCTGCCTCCTCAAGGGGGCGACGATCATCCCGCACCCGGTGTTCGACGTGCCGAGCGTGATGAAGCGGGTCGACGAGGAGCGCATCTCGATGCTCCCCGGACCGCCCGCGGTGTACCAGACGATCCTCGACCACCCGGACCTCGACCGGTTCGACCTGTCGACGCTGCGGCTGTCGGTCACCGGCGCCGCGACCGTGCCGGTCGAGATGATCCGGCGCATGCGCGAGGAGCTCACGTTCAAGACGATCGTCACCGGCTACGGGCTCACCGAGTCGACCGGCATCACGACCATGTGCCGCCATGACGACGATCCCGAGATCATCTCGCAGACCTCCGGCCGCGCGATTCCCGACGTCGAGGTCGAGGTGGTCGACGACGAGGGCAAGCCGGTGCCGATCGGCGAACCCGGCGAGGTCGTGGTCCGGGGCTACAACGTGATGCTCGGCTTCGTCCACGACCCCGAGGCAACCGCCGAGGCGATCGACGCCGACGGCTGGCTGCACACGGGCGACATCGGCGTGCTCGACGCGCGCGGCAACCTGCGCATCACCGACCGCAAGAAGGACATGTTCATCGTCGGTGGCTTCAACGCGTACCCCGCGGAGATCGAGGGGATGATGCTCGCCCACCCCGGCATCTCGCAGGTCGCCGTGATCGGTGTGCCCGACAGTCGCATGGGCGAGGTCGGCTGCGCGTACGTGATCCCGCGCCCCGGCGCGGTGCTCGACCCCGAGGCCGTCACCGAGTGGTGCCGGAGCCGCATGGCCAACTACAAGGTGCCCCGTCGCATCGAGGTGGTCGACGCGTTCCCGCTCAACGCGAGCG
>JAFBAD010000262.1 GCA_019247975.1 Acidimicrobiia bacterium | reverse complement strand
GAACGACGGACACCGACCTTCAGAGCTCCCGGAGGGCGGCGATCCGCTCCTCGAGCGGCGGGTGGGTGTCGAACAGCCGGTTGAAGCGGGACATGCGTCCCTCTTCCTCGTTGCGGGCGATCGGTTGCTCGATCCAGAGGTGCGCGGTGGCCTTCGACCCCGAGTGGACCACCGTCTGGTCCGCCTGCAGCTTCTCCAGGGCCGAGATCAGGCCGGGTGGGTACCGCGTCATCTCGACGCCCGAGAAGTCGGCGAGCGCCTCCCGGCGGCGGCTGATCGCCAGCTGCATGATCTTGGCGATGAGGGGCGAGAGGATGAGCAGTGCGAAGCCGACGACGGCGATGATCGCTCCGGCGCCGCTGCCGTCGCGGTCGTTGTCGTTGCGGCGGCCGCCGCCCCACCACATGAAGCGGATGGCGAAGTCGGACACCAGGGCGATGATCCCGACCATCGTGACGGCGAGCGTCGAGACGAGGATGTCGTAGTTCTTGATGTGGCTGAGCTCGTGGGCCACGACGCCTTCGAGCTCGACGCGGTTCATCTTCTCGAGCAGCCCGGTGGTGACCGCGATCGCCGCGTGCTTCGGGTCGCGCCCGGTCGCGAACGCGTTGGGGGCGATGTCGTCGATGACGTAGACGCGCGGCTTCGGCAGACCGCTCGCGATGCAGAGCCCCTCGACCAGGTTGTGCAGGCGCGCGTAGGTGGTGGGGTCGGCCGGCTTCGCACGGCTCATGGCGAGCGCCACCGAGTCGGACTTCCAGTAGGACGCGAACGCGGTGGCCGTCGCGATCACGAGCGCGATGACGAGCCCGGCCGGCCCGAGCGCGAACAGCTGCGTGACCGCCCACGCGACCGCAGCGACGAGCACCACGAAGCCGGCGATCAAGAGGATCGAGCGGCGCTTGTTCTGTGAGACCTGGTCGTACAACTTGGGATCAGCGCCCCGAGGTCAGAACTGCACGTGGACCGGCCCGGTGGCCTCGCCCTCGGCTTCGAAGTACTCGCGCTGTTTGAAGTTGAACGCGCCCGCCAGGACCACGCTCGGGAACGTCTGGATCTTGGTGTTGTAGCGGTTCACGGTGTCGTTGTAGAACTGCCGCGCGTAGGCGATCCGGTCCTCGCTGGAGGTCAGCTCCTCCTGCAGGTTCAGGAAGTTCTGGTTCGCCTTCAGGTCCGGATAGGCCTCGGACAGGGCGAAGAGCGACTTCAGCGTGCCGCTCAGCACGTTCTCGGCCTGGGCCTGCTCCTGCGGCGTGCCGGCGGTCATGGCCGAGTTGCGGGCGGCGATCACCGCCTCGAGCGTCTCGCGCTCGTGGGCGGCGTAGCCCTTCACGGTCTCGACCAGGTTCGGGATGAGGTCATAGCGCCGCTTGAGCTGCACGTCGATCTGCGCCCAGGCGTTCTCCACCTTGTTCCGCAGCTTGACGAGGCCGTTGTACATCGCGATCAGGATGACCACGAGCAGGACGATGAGGACGACGATGATGATGAGGGCGATGCCCATGCCGGTGATCCTACGGCTCTCGGCGTGAGGTCCCGTGGACGGGCCGGCCGGTGACGGCTCCCCGGTACAGCTCGACGTAGCGATCGGCCAGCCGGTCCATGGAGAAGCCCTGCACCCGCTCCTCCCCCGACGCCACCAGCTCCTCCATCCGGGCCGGCCGCGCGAGCAACGAGCGGAGTGCTTCGGCCAACGCCACCGGCTCGCCCGGAGGCACGAGGACCGCGTCGCGGTCGGGCCGGGCGACCCGTCGGTAGCCGGCGAGGTCGCTGGCCACGATGGCGGTGCACGCGGCCATCGCTTCGAGCAGCACGACGCCGAACGATTCACCCCGCAGCGACGGCGCGCAGTAGATGTCCGCGCCGCGCAACCGGGCCCGCTTCTCGTCCTCGTCGATCTGACCGAGCCACTCGATGCGGGGGTCGCCGGCAACCCGGCCCCGCAGCCGTTCGGTCTCCGGTCCTTCGCCTGCGACCCACAACCGGACGTCGCGACCGAGCGTCGCCATCGCCTCCAAGAGGACCGAGAGGCCCTTGCGCTCCTCGTGGCGACCGAGGAAGAGGATCGTCGGAACGTCGGTCGGCGACGGCTCGGCCTTCGCGTACGGCTCGAGCTCGATGCCGTTGAAGATCGAGACGTAGGTGCCACCGAGGTAGCGCTGCGCGAGCTCCTCCGCGTCGTCTGACACCGCGCAACGGACGTCGAGCCGGCTGGCCAGCCACCGGACCGCCGGCCGGCCCCAGCGGTAGCTCGCCGATGTGCCGGCCGCGTGGAACGTGCCGACCAGCGGGACCGGCCGCAGCACGCAGGCGGTCATCGTCGCCCCGGGCGCGAGCGGCTCGTGGAGGTGGAGCAGGTCGAAGCCCTCGTCGCGCACCGCGCGGATGAAGCGCAGCTGGGCCGACGCGTCAGGCGCGAGCGGCGCCATCGATCCGTTGGCTGCGGTCGGGAAGCTGTTGCCGAGCGGCGTGACGTAGCTGTCGGGCGGCGGCCCGTCGCAGGGCGCGAGCACCCGGGTGTCGTGGCCCCCGGCCCGCAGCGCGCGCGCCAGCGCCAGCACCTGGCTCTGGACGCCCCCGTAGACGGTCAGGCTGTAAGGGCAGACCAGCCCGATCCGCATCGCCGAACGCTACTTCCCGGCGGCCCCTGCGGTTCGGGCCCCGCGTCCGACCGCCCCCGAATGCGAAATTGGCCCGGTTCCCCGCGCCATGCGCGGGGAACCGGGCCAATTCGCTGGGGTGGGGTCGGCGGTTACCGCCCGTTGGTGCGGGCGGCGGCCACCCGCTCACGACGCTCGTCGGCGGACTGCGCAGCCCGGCGCCGGCTGGTCGCGGCCTTGGCCTTCGTCACGGCCGCCTCTTCGGCTTCGATGGTCCGGCGCCTGGTCTGGCGGGCCCGCTTGTCCGCCGCCTGCTTGCGGGCCGCCTCGGCCTCGTCGATGGCCTGCTCGACCGCGTCGGCCTGCTCCTCGACCTCGTCCTTCGCCTCGGAGGCCTCCTGCGCGATGCGGCTCTTGCGACGCTGCGCTGACTCGGTCGCCTCCTGGCGGCGCTGCCGGTCGCGGGAGCGACGCTCGTCGAGGGCCTCGTCCGCAGCCTGCTGCCGCAGCTCGGCCTCGGCCTCGAGCGAGGCGGCCTGGCGGAGGCGCTCGACCTTGGCCCGCTCGAGGTCGCCCTCGCGCACGAGGTCCTCGTCACGGAAGATGCTGCCCACGAACTGCTTCACGCCGGCCTCGAACCCCTCGTAGGCGAGGGTCGGGGGCCAGTCCTCGGCGCCGCCGCCGAAGAGCCGCTCGGCCAGGCCGAGCGGGATGCGGCCGGCAGTCAGCCAGGCGCGCACGGTGGTGCGGGGAAGGGTGGTGATCATCGGGAACCTCACTTGTCCTGCTGGTCGATCGCGTCGTCGAGCACCTCGGCGTCGGCGCGGGCCCGCTCGGCCGCGGCTTCGAGCGACGCGGCGTCCTGGGTCGCGGCGGCGTGCTCCTGCTCGGCCCGCCGCTCGTCGGCCTGCGCGGCGCTGCGCTGCGCGGCCGCCTGCGCGTCGACGGTCCGGGCCGCTTGCGCCTTCTCGGCCTCGATGCGGGCCGCTTCCTCACGGCGCTCGCGCTCGACGGCCGCCTCTTGCGCCTCGGCGGTGGCCTCGGCGTCGAGCCGGGCCCGCTCCTGCTCCAGCGCACCTTCGCGCTCGGCCAGCTCCACCTCCTGCTCCTGCTGGTCGGCCTCGGCCTCCAGTCGACGGGCGTCGTCGAGCGCGTCGGCCTTCTCCTCGTGGAGCTCGCCCTCGCGCTGCAGCGCCTCGTCGCCCAGGACGGACCCGGCCACGCCCTTGACCTTGCCCTTCGCCCGTTCGATCAGGCTGCTGCCCTCGGTCTCTGCCGCCATGCTGTCGTGCCTCCTGGATGCGTGCCGAACGACCCATCTACCCACCGCATCCGGCGAGCCGACGTGGGAAACGTCACACCCCAAGCCGAAATTGGCCCGGTTCGGAGCGCATGGCGCTCCCGACCGCGCCAATTTCACCGGCGGGGTCGCTGCCCGGACGGCGGCGGGTAGTCAGGGGCCATGCGAATCGGCGACGTCGAGGTCCGGCCGCTCGGCGGCGGTGCCGGCTGCCTGGGGATGCTCCTGGTGTCGGTGCTGCTCTCGGTCGCGCTGACCGTGATCGTCAACCTGCTCGTCCGCTGACCCAACCAGTTCTCGGCGCGGTTCGCCGCGCATGGCGCGGCTGACCCGGCCAATGTCGGGTGTGCGGTGGCGAGATCAGCGGCCGCCGAGGGCGGCGCGGTCCGACGGCCAGTTCGGCTGCATGAGGTGCCACTGGTCCGGGGCGCGGCGGATGAGCGCCTCGAGCTCGGTGGCGAGGTCCTGGGTGATGCGGTCGACGTCCTCGCGGAGGCGGCCCTGGCCGCGCTCGACCGTCAGCGGCGGCCGGACGACACCGAGGTGCTTGTCGTCCTCGAAGTAGACGGCGGTCGGCAGGAGCGGCGCGCCGCTGCGCAGGGCGATCGTCGCCGGCCCGCCCGGGATCGTGGTGCGCTCGCCGAAGAAGTCCACCTCGACGCCGGTGCCGGTCAGGTCGCGGTCACAGAGCAGGCAGAGGATGTGGTTGTCCTTCAGGGCCCGCATGCACTCGGTCGCGGCCGAGGCGCCGAGCGGCACGACGTTGATCCCGATCTCACGGCGCAGCCCCACGAACCACTCGGCGAGCTCGGGCGGCTCGACCGGCTCGGCCACTGCGGTGACCTGACGGCCCTTCGAGACGGCCAGCCAGAAGGCGGCCCACTCCCACCCGCCGAGGTGGGGCAGGGCCAGGATCACGCCACCGCCCTTGTCGAGCGCCGCGTCGATGTGCTCGTAGCCCTCGACCCGGAAGCCGTCCTCGACGATCGCCTGGTGGGTGCCGGGCAGCCGGAAGGACTCGAGCCAGTACCGCGCGTAGCTGTCGAAGACACCGGCGATCTCACGGTCGATCTCCCGCTGGCTGCGCCCCGGTCCGTGGATGCGGCGGAGGTTGCGCTCGACCACCTCGGCCCGACCGCCCATCGCCCGCATGCCGACCTGCGCGAGCACCTTGCTGACCGCCGGCAACGAGGCGTGAGGAAGTGACCGGGCAGCGATCGCGCCGGCCCGGTACCCGAGGTACCGGGGATCCCGCTTCAACGGGTCCGTGACCTAGTTCGTGCGGTTCGAGCGCTCGCGCACCCGGTCCCGCCACGCGGCACGGCGGGCCGCGACCTGTTGGGCACGAGCCACGCGTCGCGCCCGGCGGGCGCTCGCCCGAGCCGGACGGGGCGGGAGGGGCTGCACCACGCTCGCCTGGCGCCACACCTTCACGAACCGCTGGCCGGCGGTGAAGAGGGTCAGGGCGAGCATGATCCAGAGGATCGGGACCATCAGCCCGTTGAAGAGGAGCGCGAAGCCGAGGGCGATCAGCCGCTCGGCCCGCTCCATCAGGCCGCCGCGGGCGTCGAACCCGAGCGACTCGGCCTTGGCCCGCTCGTAGGAGATCAGGAGGGATGCGCCCAGGACCGCGAGGGGCAGCACGGCGACCCGGCCCGGTTGCGTGGTGGCGAGGTACCAGGCGATGCCACCGAAGAGGAGGGCGTCGGTCAGGCGGTCGGCCACCGAGTCGAAGAAGGCGCCCCGGGCCGATGCGGTGCCCGAGGCCTTGGCCACCGCGCCGTCGAGCACGTCGGGCACCGCGGTGAGGACGAGCAGCAGGAGCCCGGCGCGCAGCGCGCCCTCGCCGATCGCGACCGCCGCGCCCGCAGCCATGAGGATGCCCAGGCCCGTGAGGTGATCGGCGGTGATGCCGGTCTTCCTCAGGTTGGCGCCGACCGGTCGCAGGCGGGCCTCCGCCTGGGTCCGGAAGCGTCCGTCGAACATTGCGCTCCTCCGAGCTCGAGTGCTTGCTGAAGCTAGCAGCAGGAACGGACAGATCGGCGCGATGCTTCCCGATGCCAGGCCCTCGTTACCTGCCCCGGAGGTACGCATGCAGTCCTTCCCACCGGCGAAGATCCGCAACGTGGCCCTGGTCGGGCACGGCGGATCGGGGAAGACGACGCTGACCGAAGCGCTCCTCAACTGCGCCGGTGCGACCACCCGGATCGGCCGGGTCGAGGACGGCACCACCGTCACCGACTACGACCCCGAGGAGCACCGCCGGGGCATCTCGCTGTCGCTGGCCGTCGCCCCCTTCGAGTGGAAGGGCCACAAGATCAACCTGATCGACACGCCGGGCTACGCCGACTTCATCGGTGACGTCCACGCCGCGCTCAGGGTGGCCGACCTGGCCGTGTTCGTGGTCAGCGCGGTCGAGGGCGTCGAGGTGCAGTCCGAGGCGATCTGGCGGCTCGCAGCCGAGCTCGACATCCCCCGCATGGTGTTCATCAACAAGCTCGACCGGGAGCGGGCCGACTTCGAACGGACCCTCGAGCAGCTGCGCGACCGCTTCGGGGCCGGTGTCGCGCCGCTCGAGCTGCCGATCGGCCAGGAGTCGGCGTTCAGGGGCGTCGCCGACCTGCTCACCGACACCGCCTGGTCCTACGCGGGCGGCTCGGCCACCCACGGCGAGATCCCCGACGAGATGGAGTCCCTCGAGCACCAGGTCCACGACAACCTGGTCGAAGGCATCGTGGTCGCCGACGACGAGCTGCTCGAGAAGTACCTGGACGGCGAGGTTCCCTCCTTCGACCAGCTCGAGCGCACGCTGGCCGTCGGCGTGCGGGAGGCGACGGTCTTCCCGGTGGTGTGCGGCTCGGCCACCGCCCGGGTCGCGCTCGACCGCCTCGCCGACTTCATCTGCGAGATCGGGCCGTCGCCGCTCGACCGCCCGCCGGTCACCGTCGAGGCCGGTCCGACCACCACCGACGTGGCGCCCGACCCCGACGGCCAGCCGCTCGCCTTCGTCTTCAAGACCGTGGCCGACCAGTTCGTCGGCCACATCTCGCTGTTCAAGGTCCTGTCCGGGACGATCCGGCCCGACGACCACCTCGTGAACAGCCGCTCGGGCACCGACGAGCGGCTGCACGGCATCTTCACCGTGCGGGGCCACGAGCAGGAGACGGCGACCTCGGTCGTGGCCGGCGACATCGCGGCGGCGTCGAAGCTCGCGGGCACGGTCACCGGCGACACGCTCGCCCCGAAGGGCACGCCGGTGAAGGCCGAACCGATCGAGTTCCCCGAGCCGTTGCTGGCCGTGGCCATCACCGCCCAGACCCAGGCCGACGAGGACAAGCTCGGCGGGGCCATCCACCGGCTGCTCGACGAGGATCCCGGCCTCAGCGTCACCCGCGACGACGAGACCCACCAGACCGTCCTCCGTGGGGTCGGCGAGACCCACGTCGCGATCGCGGTCGAGCGGCTCGAGCGGAAGTTCGGCGTGAAGGTGAACACCGAGGACGTGCGGGTCCGCTACCGTGAGACGATCACCGACCGCGCCGAGGTCGTCGCCCGCCACAAGAAGCAGTCCGGTGGCCACGGCCAGTTCGGCGAGGTCGCCATCCGCGTCGACCCGGTCGAGCGGGGCGGCGGGTTCGACTTCCACGAGAAGATCGTCGGCGGCGCGATCTCGAAGGGCTACATCCCGGCGGTGCAGAAGGGCGTCGAGGAGGCCATGGCGCGCGGCGGCGCCTACGGCTACCCCGTCGTCGACCTCTCGGTCGAGCTGTTCGACGGCAAGGAGCACACCGTCGACTCCTCCGAGATGGC
>JAFBAD010000193.1 GCA_019247975.1 Acidimicrobiia bacterium | reverse complement strand
TTCCGGCGCCAGTCCGAGAGCGCGTCCGCGCTGGCCGAGTGGCTCGAAGGCCACCCGAAGGTGGCGTCGGTCAGCTTCCCGGGCCTGCCGTCCCACCCGCAGTTCGACCTCGCGAAGCGGCAGATGGCGCTGCCCGGCGGGATCCTCTCGTTCGACCTCGCCGGCGGGCTCGCTGCGGGCCGCACCTTCGTCGAGTCGGTGGAGCTCGCGGTGATGGCCTCGTCGCTCGGCGGACCCGAGACGCTCGTGACCCACCCGGCGTCGACCACCCACGTCAACCTCACGCCCGAGGAGCTCGCGGCGAACGGCATCGGCCAGGGGAGCATCCGCGTGTCGGTCGGCCTCGAGCACCCCGACGACCTGATCGCCGACTTCGAGCAGAGCTTGTCTCATGTTTGACCAGACCTCCTCCGGAGGTCGGGCTTCGCCCATCCGGCTGTCACGGTCGCGCTGCTCCGGCTGGCGCCTGCGCAGCGTTGCCTGAGCTCATCGAGGTCGAGCTCTACCGGCAGCTGGCCGAAGGCGCGCTCGACCGGACGATCGCGGCGGTCGACGCGCCCGACGCCTGGTACCTGAAGCGGGGCACGACCGCGGAGGAGCTGCACAGCGCGCTCGAAGGACGGTCGTTCGCGCGGGCGCGGCGCACCGGCAAGTGGCTGCTGCTCGACATCGTCGGCGACGGCGGCGAGCCGAGCGGCGTCCTCGGTCTGCACTTCGGGATGAGCGGGCGGTTGCTGATCGACGACACCGGTCCGATCGAACGGCTCGAGTACGCGCCGGATCGCAGCGAGGCGAAGTGGGACCGGTTCGCGCTCGGCTTCGACGACGGAGGCGACCTCCGGATGCAGGACCCGCGCCGCCTCGGCGCCGTCGAGCTCGACCCGGACGAGGCGAGCCTCGGCACCGAGGCGTCGACCATCACGCCGGCGCAGCTCCGCTCGGTGCTCGCCCGCAGCCATGCGCCGCTCAAGGCGCGGCTGCTCGATCAGAACCACATCGCCGGCATCGGCAACCTGCTCGTCGACGAGATGCTCTGGCGGGCCGGCCTCGACCCGGCCCGCGAGGCGTCGAGCCTCTCGCCGGCCGAGCTCCGACGCCTCCACCGGCACCTGCGCACGACGATCGCCGAGCTCACCGCGCGGGGCGGATCGCACACCGGTGACCTCCACCAGGCTCGGGTCCGTGGCAGCACCTGCCCGAAGGACGGCACCCCGCTGGAGCGACGAACCATCGGCGGCCGCACCACCTACTCGTGCCCGCGACACCAGCACTAGGTGGCACTTCCGTGCGACGACCGGCCAGTACCATCTGCGGATCGTGCGCACCGGTTGTCAGCCTCCGACGAGGACGTCCCGTCGGCGAGCCGGAGTTGCGCTGGGTGCGGCGCTGCTGTTCGTCCTGCTCGCGTGGAGCGGGCCCGGTTTGGCCGCACCCCGGCAGACGGATCCGGTCACGACGCCGACGACGGGCGTGTCCATCACGACGACCGACGACCTGCTCGAGGGCAGCACCACCGTGCCGCCGACCACCGCGGATCCGGCCTCGACCACGCAGCCGTCGGGCGGCGGGAGCAACACGTCGGCCGGTGACGAGACGCGGACGGTGTGGTTGATCGTCGCCGCGCTGGTGCTGATCGCAGCTGCGCTCTCGTACCTCACCTTCCGCTACTGGCAGCGCACCGCGCCGAGCCGCCCGGCCCCGTTCGACCAGGACCGGGCCGACGAGCCGGATCCCGATCTCGATCCCAAGCCGAGACCCAGGCCGGAGCGCCGTCCGAGCGCGGCTCGGTAGGTTGGCGGCCGTGCCCGAGGGGTTGGACGTGGACGCGATGATCGAACGGTTCCGGGAGCGGGCCAAGGCGGTGCGCAACCGGAACCTGCCGCCCGTCGCCGGTCCCGAGCGCACGAAGTTCCTGCAGCAGGCGCAGAGCGACTACCAGGACTTCGCGATCATCGGCGACGCCGAGGCCAGCCTCGACGACGGCGTCCTCACCCTCCGGATCGACCTCCGCCCCAAGGAGTGAGCGGGGAGCGGCTCGCTCGCGCGATCGCGGCCATCGACGCGGCGAACGCGGACGACCCGTCGACGATCGTGGTCGACGGGGTCGCGCGCCCGAAGGAACAGGCCCACGCCGAGATGATGACGGCGTGGGTGCAGCGCCTCGACCCGGATGCGGACGACGCGCAGCTGCTCGCGGCGCGTGCGCACCACCTGCGCCGTTGGGTCGTGCCGCGCGCCGACTACCCCGATGGTCGGGCCGGCTACCTGCGCTGGCGGACCGCGCAGAAGAAGCGGCACGCCGACGACGTCGCCGCCATCCTCACGGCCGAGGGCTACGCCGAGTCGACGATCGCCCGGGTGCAGTCCATCGTGCGCAAGGAGGGCCTCGGCCACGGCGATCCCGCGGTGCAGACGCACGAGGACGCGCTGTGCCTGGTGTTCCTGCAGACGCAGTTCGACGACCTGATCGCGCGGCTCGGCCACGAGCGGTCGGTGGAGGTCGTCGCGAAGACGCTCGCCAAGATGAGCGAGCGCGGACGCGAGGTCGCGCTGGGGCTGCCGCTGTCGGAGGCCGGGGCGGCCGTCGTGCGCGAGGCGCTCGCACCGGGGTGAAGGTCGACTGCCCTACGCTGTGCTGCCCCTTCCAGCGTCCGGAGAGTCGCCGATGATCTGCTCGTCCTGCGGTGCGGTCAACCCGTCCGGGTCCCGGTTCTGCATGTCCTGCGGCACGTCGCTGGAGGCGGCGCCCGAGCCGGAGCCGTCGGCGCCATCGACCGGTGACCAGCCGCTCCAGCCGGTCGAGCTGGGTTCGGTCGAGCCGACCTCGGACCCGGCTCCTGAACCGGTCGACCTCGCGCCGGCCGACCTCGGATCGGTCGATCCGGTCTCGGGTGGGGTGGCCGACGACGACGGCTCCGACGCCTCGGCGGCCGAGCCGGTCAGCGTGCCCACGGGTGAACCGGTGAGCGCCGATGCTCCGAGCGAACCGGCAGGGGCCGAACCCGCAGGCTGGGGCGCGCCGGCGAGCGCCGAGCCCCCCGCGGCACCCGAGCCCGAGCCGTCGTCATGGGGCCCGTCGGTGTCGAGTCCACCGCCTGCGGCTGCGCCCCCGGCGTGGACGCCGCCGAGCCCGTCGCCGCCACCGGCCACACCGACGTGGCAGGCGCCGACCGACACGCCCGCGTGGCAGGCACCGGCCGCCCCTGCACCGGCCCCCGCCCCGGCGCCGGCTCCGCAGCCGATGCCCCCGCCGCCGAACCCGTCGCCCGGCGATCCGTTCGCGCTCGGAGCAGCCGCGCAGCGCCTCGACCAGAGCGCCCAGGCCGCGGCTCGCACCGCGCTGGTCGCGACCGCCGCGGTGATGGTGCAGGGGGAGCGGGTCGAGGCGGTCACCCAGGGCCGGCTCGACGGCGTCGCCGCGATCCTGACGCTCACCGATCGACGGCTCCTCGCGGTCAACCAGCGGGACTGGGCACCCGTCGTGACCTGGTTCAACATCGACGTGCAGCTCGACGTGCAAGCGTGGGAGGACCAGTCCGGCGCGACGATCGTGCTCAGCGCGGCGGGTCGTCAGGTCACCCTCGACGGGATCACCGACAAGCAGCCGGCCTACGAGCTCGTGGCCCGTCTGCGGGCCCGATTGGGGCGCTGAACCGCCGAGGGCCGAGGTGGGCGGCTGCTAGGGTCGGAGACCCACGCGGACGTGGCTCAGTTGGTAGAGCATCACCTTGCCAAGGTGAGGGTCGCGGGTTCGAATCCCGTCGTCCGCTCCAAGCCCCCGGTCCCGTGACCGGGGGTTTTCCGCGCCTGGGCCGGTGGCGCCGCCGGCGTGCGGAGGCTCAGTGCTCCGGACGATGCGGGCTCTGGATGCGGTTCCCGCCCAGCCGGTAGATGGGCTGCGCGGCCCAGAGGATCTGGTGGTCGTCGGAGCTCGCGTCGGTCCTGCAGTAGGACAGGATGTAGAGGTCGTCGCCGGTCCGGGCCCCGGCTGGTACCGCGACCGACACGGTCTTCCAGCCAGGAGCCAGGCTGTAGTCGTTCTGCAGGCTGTGCGTGCCGTCCGGCGCCTCGGTGTAGAGGTGGAGATCGGCAGAGGCCCACGGGATCCCGTCGCCGCACATGCCAGCGCTGCCGACCGTGAACCTCTGACCCACCTTCACCTTCGCCGGCAGGTTCGTGAGCTGATACGGAGCCTTGACCCTGATGGATCGAGCCGGGAACGCAAGGGTCGTGGCCGAGGACCCCAGGCCGTGCTCCTTGCACAAGAACTGGAAGGTGTGGGCACCCGGCGTCAACCTCCCGTCCGGGTACATGGAGAAGACGCCCTCGAGGCTGTCTGACATCGATGCGCCGGCGAACTCCTTGCCGTCGGCGAACAGCGAGAGGCCGTCGGTCTTGTTCGGGCACGGCTCGCTGAACCGAACGCGTGAGAACAGACCCGACGGATACGGGTCCGGGAAGACGCCGAGGTAGGTGACGGTCGGTCCCGGTGTGCAGCTCGACAACGAACCCGCCACGAGGACCACGGCACCGACCGCAAGCACGTCGGGCCCCGGGGTCGGTTCTCCTGGTGGGTCGCGGGAGGGAAGGTCCACCGCGTGCACAACTCCATCTGGCGTGCCCGAGACCGCCTGGCCCGGCCCGCGCTGCGCGGGGACCTGGAGGTCGACGTCGCGGTGGTCGGAGCGGGGATCGCCGGCCTCACCGCTGCGCTCCTGCTCGCCAG
>JAFBAD010000105.1 GCA_019247975.1 Acidimicrobiia bacterium | reverse complement strand
GTGGGTGAGGGTCGTCGTCGTCCCTTCCGGGCCGAGGTCGCTGAGACGGACCCAGCCGCTGATGTTCTGCCCGAGGTCGACGACCTGGCGGTCCGGTGCCACACGCGTGACCGCGACCGGTCGCAGCTCCTGGATGCGGCGGGATGGAGGAGCCGGTGACGAGGTGAGGGCGCCGAGGTCGTGGTCGACGACCCGCACCGCTCGCCAGTCGTCGGGGACGACGCGCAGGTCGACCGACTGCCCGGCCATGAGGTCGGCCGCGGCGATGGGTCCGATGGCAGACCGCCACGCGTCGCCGGTCGCGAAGACCTGGTCGCCCACGTGCAGCTGACCGAGGAACGCCACGCGGTCGCCGTAGCAGTCGGCGGACTGCGTGAACCCGGTGCGGCCCCGGAACCAGCCGTCGCTCAGGACGACCTCCCAGCGGTTGGCGCCGGCGCGCAGCAGGTTCGTGACGTCGTAGGTCTGGACGTGGAGGTTCTTGTCGTAGGCGGTGAACCCCGGGGCGAGCTCGATGTCGCCGACACGGACGCCGTTGAGGAACGCCTCGTAGATCCCGTGGGCGGTGGCGTACAAGCGCGCAGGGAAGAGACCGTCGACCTCGATCTCGGTGCGCAGCACGAACGCAGGGCGTTCACCATCGGGGCGTCGCTCCTCCTCGGCCGGCTCGATCCAATGGGCCGACCAGTCGGATGGTTCGAGCAGACCGGTCTCGACGGTGGACAGCTCTGACCAGTCGCTCTCGCCGGCATCGGTCCAGACCTTCACCCGCCACGGGACGGCCTGTCGGGAACCGAGTGGCTCGCCCGGCCACGGCACCAGCACCGAGGCGGACGACTCCTGGCGCTCGGCGGTCAGCCCGTCGATCTCCACCTGGTAGGCGATCTGCGACCGCGTACCGGCGGGGAGCCACCACGAGAGCCTGGGGCGGCGCGTGGTGATCCCGAGCGGGTGCTCGAGGTGCTCGACCCGAAGATGTGTCGGCGCAGACATCGTCCCTCCCAGTTAGTTGACTCAGTCTAGTAGCATGCCCGCATGGCCAAACGGGTGCTCTACGCGGGGAGCGTGCACGACGAGGCGGAGATCGAAGCCTGCGTCGAGGTGCTCCGGTCCGGCCCGACGGCGTTCCGGATCGGGAAGCGGGTGCGGTCCTTCGAGCGGCGGGTCGCCGAGCTCTTCGGCAAGCGGGACGGCATCGCGGTGAACTCCGGCTCGTCGGCGCTCTACCTGGCCGTCGAGCTGCTCGACCTGCCGAAGGGCTCCGAGGTGATCACCTCCGTGCTCACCTTCTCGACCGATGTCGCGCCGATCGTCCGGGCCGGTCTCGTCCCGGTGTTCGTCGATGTCGAGCCCGGCACCTACAACGTCGACGTCGACGCACTCGAGCGGCTCATCGGTCCCCAGACGAAGGCGGTCCTCGTGCCGAACCTCATCGGCAACGCCCCGGACTGGGACCGCATCCGCACCATCGCCGACGAGCGCGGCCTCCAGGTGATCGAGGACTCGTGCGACGCACTCGGCGCGACGTTGCGAGGCAGCCCGACGGGAACGCGGTCGGACATCAGCGTCACGAGCTTCGCCGCCTCCCACATCATCACCGCTGCGGGGAACGGCGGCATGGTGCTGCTCGACGACGAGGCCCTGCGCGACCGTGGTCTCCTGCTGCGTCGGTGGGGTCGCAGCAGCGAGGTGCAGTTCTACGGGAGCCGGAAGGGCGACAAGCGCTTCCTGGCCGAGGTGGACGGCATGGAGTACGACAGCCTCTTCGTGTTCGAGGAGCTCGGCTGGAACTTCGAGCCCTCGGAGCTGGGCGCCGCGTTCGGCCTCGCACAGCTCGACAAGCTGGCCCGCAACTACGAGGTGCGGCAGCGGAACTTCGCTCGCTACACCGAGTTCTTCGCCCGCTACCCGGAGCTGTTCGAGACGCCGCGCCAGCTACCCGGGCTCGAGACGGCGTGGCTCTCCTACCCCTTCGTGATCCGCCCCGAGGGCGGGCTCAAGCGTGCGGACTTCCAGGTGGAGCTGGAGGAGCGCGGTGTCGAGACCCGCATGGTGTGGACCGGCAACGTGACCCGCCAACCGATGATGCGCGGTGTGACCTACCGCAGCGACCCGGACGGCTACCCCGAGGCGGACCGGGTCATGGAGCACGCACTGATCCTTCCGTGCAACCACTTCCTGACCGACGACGACGTCGACTTCGTGTGCGGGGTCATCGACGAGGTCGTGAGCCGCCGGTGACGCGCACCTTCCCCGACGGGTTCCTGTGGGGCGCAGCCACCGCGGCCCATCAGATCGAAGGGAACAACCTCAACAACGACTGGTGGAAGCTCGAGCACGACGCGGCCCGCTACGGCGTGCAGTTCAGCGGCGACGCGTGCGACAGCTACCACCGGTTCGACGAGGACATGAAGCTCTTGGCCGACGCCGGACTCGACGCCTACCGCTTCAGCCTCGAGTGGTCCCGCATCGAGCCCAGCCCCGGGAAGTTCTCCCTCGCCGTGTTGGCCCACTACCGGCGGATGATCGACACGGCCCTCGGTCTCGGGCTGACGCCGGTCGTCACCCTGCACCACTTCACCCACCCGCTGTGGTTCGGGGAGCTGGGCGGCTGGTTGGGGCCCGATGCGCCCGACCTGTTCTGCCGGTACGTCGAGCAAGCGTGCTCGGTCCTCGACGGCGTCGAGTGGGTGTGCACGATCAACGAGCCCAACGTGCTCGCCCTCAATCACGGCGCGCTGCGCCGCGTTGCGGCCGGTGAGCCGTACCCCTTCGACGCCCTGCCCGATCCGGACTTCGGTGAGCCGCTCATCGCCGCGCACCGGGCGGCGGCACCCATGGTGCGATCCGTCACTCGTGCACGCGTGGGCTGGACCGTCGCGAACCAGGCGCTCGTGGCTGCGCCGGGTGCCGAGGCGAAGCACGCCGCGGTGCAGCACCAATGGGAGGACATGTACCTCGACGCCGCGCGCGACGACGACTTCGTGGGCGTGCAGTCCTACACGAGCCAGACCGTCGACGAGCACGGCATCGTCGCCCACCCCGAGCACCCGGACAACACGCTGATGGGCTGGGCCTACCGCGCTGATGCGCTCGGCATCGCCGTCCGCCACACGCATGAGGTCCTCGGCGACGTGCCGATCGTCATCACCGAGAACGGCATCGCCACCGCTGACGACGAGCGGCGGATCGCCTACACCGGTGAGGCGCTCGGCCATCTGGGCGACGCAGTGGACGACGGCATCGACGTGCGGGGGTACCTGCACTGGAGCCTGCTCGACAACTTCGAGTGGGGCCGTTGGGAGCCCACCTTCGGGCTCATCGAGGTGGACCGGACGACCTTCGAGCGCCGTCCGAAGCCCAGCCTGGCCTGGCTCGGGAGCGTCGCTCGGGCGAACGCGCTCGAGTAGCGCTCAGGACCGCTTGCGTGCCGCCTTGGCGCGGGTGCCCTTCGGCGTGGAGTCGTCCGGCGGCAGCTGCATCCCGCGCGCAACCCGGCTCTGCACCTGGGCCCAGGCCTCCTTGGACGTCGGCTCGATGCCGAAGCTCTCGAGGACCCCGAGGCCGAGCTCGATGGCCCAGGTGAGCAACACGAAGGTCGGCACGTCGACCGACGGATCGATGCCCATGCGGTCCGGTGCCGCCTCGTAGCCCGTGACCCACGTGTCGAGGTGGGCGAGCTGCTCCTCGCGCAGCCGTGTTCGGGTCTCCTCGTCGGTCTGTGCCGCGGCCGCGCCCTGGACGATGAGGGCCCGGAGCCGACGGCGCGCCTCGTAGTCGGCCGCCAAGCGGGTCAGCGACTCGATGTAGTGCGCTTCCTCGCCGGGTTCGACCGATTGGGCCTCGAGCTCGACCTCGGTGCGGGCACTGATGGCCTCGGCCAGCAGGTCCGCCTTGTTGCGGAAGTGGCCGTAGATGGCGCCGCTGGTGACCTCACCCTTGCGAGTGATGTCCCGGATCGAGGTCTGGACGTACCCGCGCTCGGCGAACAGCTCGGCGGCCACCTCGATCAGTGCGGCCCGGGTCGCTTGCGCGCGGCTGGCACCTCGCCCCTGGCCGGGTTCCGCGGGTGCTGTCATCGGTCGGCTCCGTCCTGTCGAGCTAGCCGCGCTGGTGTCGCTGGCTGTAGTTGCTCATGTAGTCGAGCACCTCGGGATCCTGGACACCGAGCTCTTGGTTGCGGTTCTCCATCGCGATCGCCGACGCCAGGCTCGGCGCCTCCAGGTTGTGCCACATGACCTCCTTGGTGCGGCGCAGACCGAAGGCCGTGTAGCCGGCGATCTTCGACGCCAGCTCGAGTGTGGCGCCCACGAGCTCGTCGTCGGGGAGGACCCGGGAGACCAGCCCCATCCGCTCCGCTTCGGCGGCGTCGACCGTGCGACCGCTCAGGATCATGTCGAAGGCGCGCGAGGCGCCGATCAGCCTCGGCAGGAAGTACGTGATGCCCACATCGGTGCCGGTGAGACCGGTCCGGATGAACGCTGAGCAGAACGTCGCCGAGGCGGACGCCAGTCGCAGGTCGCAGGCGGCGGCGAGAGCGAGGCCACCACCGAAGGCGGCGCCGTTGATCGAGGCGATCACCACCTGCGGGGTGTCGTGGATGTGCTGGGTCAGGTTGGCCAGGAAGGCCTGCGGGGTGACCCCGGCGTGCCGGTGGCGGTGCTCGCCGACCTCGGGCGGCGCGCCGTAGTCGCGCAGGTCGAGCCCGGCGCAGAAGCCACGTCCGGCTCCGGTGAGCACGATCACCCGGCAGTCGTCGTCTGCGGCGGCTGCGTCGAGCGCGTCGTGCAGCGCGCCGACCAGGGGATAGTCGAGGGCGTTGAGCTGGTCGGGTCGGTTGAGGATGAGGACCCTGACGTGGTCGGCCGGCTCCTCGACCTCGATCGTCTCGGTCATGCGACCTGGTCGATCCAGTCGGTCGTCGGAGCGATCGTGTAGGTCTCCGTGAGCGTCTGGATGAACTCGACGTCGTGCAGCGGGTCGGAGGGCATGGAGACGTTCCGGCCCTTGGATCGGAGATCGGCGATGAGCGTGTCGACGACCTGATCGTGGCTCAGGTCGTCGGTGTGGTCCATCACCTTGCGGCACTCGTCCATGTCCGCGTACAGCTCGGCGTTCCAGTGGACCAGCAGGCGCATCTCGGATGGGTCGTAGCGCCGGATCGGGTTCCCGTCCGTCGTGATCGTCCAGGCGTCTTCACCTCGGTCGTAGTCGATCAGCGAGCGGTGCTTCATCCCCTCGATGGGCCGGGGCTGGCCCACCGGGTCGCCGCGGTGGAACATGAGCTCGTTCTGCACGACCACGCCCTTGTTCCACAGCGGGTGCTCGAGGCGCTTGGGCGGTTGCAGCGGCCCGTCGGGCCAGTAGGTGAACGTGCCCTCCGGGCCGAGGTACCACCACGTGATGATCTGGCCCATCTTCACGAGGTAGTCGCTGAACAGCCCTGACTTCGCCATCACGTTCTGCAGCCAGATGGGGGTGTTCTCGATGCGGACGCCTCTGAAGGTGACCGCGTCGAGGTGCGGGGGACCGGTGCCCGCGCCGTCGGGACCGCAGAGGTTGAACAGCATCATCGTCGGCTTCGCGTAGGGGACGTCCCAGTAGGAGCGGATCTGCTCGAGGAAGCGAGGGTTGTAGAAGATGTCCTCGAGCTCCGGGTGGAAGCAGACGGAGTTCTTCGCGAAGAAGCCTCGGAACTGCGCAGCCGCGACGTCGTCGAGCGTGAGGCCGTGGTCCTTCGGGACGATCCCGGTCGTCGTGGCGATGAGCTCGTCGACGGTCTCGAAGTGGTGCGCCGCGATGATCGGCCAGGGCCCGTGCTGCTTGATCACGCCGAGCAGGCGCTCGTACTCGTCGTCGCTGTACACGGGTTCGAGGACGCGCGGTGGCGCCACCGGGGTGAGCACCCGCGCGAGCTGCTCCTGGATCTCGGTCACAGCAGAGATGATAGCGTTGTTATGTGATCGATCCTGCCGGGCTCCAGGACCTCCTCGGCCGCTGGTGGTGGAACTACGACGAGGGCAACTTCGACGTCCT
>JAFBAD010000377.1 GCA_019247975.1 Acidimicrobiia bacterium | reverse complement strand
GCTCGGGAGGGAACGGCCACAGCGAGCGAGGCCCGTCCCGGCCGATGATCACGACCTCGCCGGGCTCGAGCTCGCGGTCGAACTTGGCGCCGACGATGTCGAGCGCGGGGCTCTCCGACGCGAGCACCCAGCCGTCGTCGAGCTTGCCGAGGCAGAGCGGACGGAGCCCGTTCGGGTCGCGCACGCCGATGATCCGCTCGGCGTCCATCAGCACGAGCGAGAACGCACCCTCGAGCTGCGGCAGCACCCGCTCGAGCGCCCGGTCGAGCGCCACCGCCGGGTCCTCCTCTGCCGCACCTTCCTCGGTCTGGAGCTCGGCGGCGAGCATCTCGGCCATCAGGTCGGTGTCGCTCGTCAGCGTCCCGGGCAACGCCCCGAGCTCGGTCGCCAGCTGCTCGGTGTTGACCAGGTTGCCGTTGTGGCCGAGCGCGAACTCGACCTCACCGACGCTGCGGAACACCGGCTGCGCGTTGCGCCACGTGCTCGAGCCGGTGGTCGAGTACCGGGTGTGGCCGATGGCGAGGTGCCCCGTGAGCGGGGCCAGCGTGCGGTCGTCGAACACGTTGGAGACGAGGCCCATGTTCTTGACCACGGTGATGTGCTCACCGTCGCTCACGCCCATGCCCGCGGACTCCTGGCCGCGGTGCTGCAGCGCGTAGAGCCCCAGGTACGTGAGGTGCGCCACCGGCTGGCCGGGGGCGTGCACCCCGAAGACGCCGCAGGCCTCCCGGGGCGAGTCGTCCCAGTCGGCGGGGCGGCCCATCACGGAGCCCATGATCGCACGGTCGGAGCCGAGCTCCACCAATCCCCGCGCGGAACCTTCAGCCCTGGGTGACGCCGGCCCCGAGCGCGGCCGGCAACCGGTCCCGCCAGGCCGCCACCACCTCGTCGAGGCCGAGGTCGATGGCGCCGCCGATCGTGATCCGGTCGCCCCCGGCGAGGCCGAGGTCGACCACCTCGACCCCTCGCTCCCGCGCCCGGTCCTGCACCTCGGCCACTGCGCCCTGCGGCACCGACAGCACGACCCGGGTCGGCGCTTCGCCGAAGACGTCGTCGCCCGGCGCGGTGATCGTCACGCCGACCTTGCTGCCCACCGCCATCTCGGCCACCGCGACGGCGAGCCCGCCGGTGGCCACGTCGTGGACGCCCGACACGACCCCGTCGGCGACCAGGCCCCGCACGAGCGCGGCCAGCGCGGTGTGTGCGGCCGTGTCGAGCGCGGGGAGGGTGCCGCCCTCGTACCCGTGGCGCCAGGCCCAAGCCGACCCACCGAGCTCGCTCGGCAGGGCATCGGAGGACGCGCCCGCGAGGAGCACGTGGTCGCCGTCGGCGAGACCGGGCCCGGGCGGGCGGGCGTCCAGCCGGTCGACCAGACCGAGCACGCCGACCACGGGGGTCGGGTGGATGTCGGTGCCGGCGGTCTCGTTGTAGAGGCTCACGTTGCCGCCGATCACCGGCAGGCCGAAGGCGCGGCAGGCCTCCGCCAGGCCGTCGATGGCCTCGCTCAGCTGCCACATGACCTCGGGGTGCTCCGGGTTCCCGAAGTTGAGGCAGTTGACGACCGCGATGGGACGGGCGCCGACGCAGGCGAGGTTCAGGACCGCCTCGGCCACCACCAGCGCGGTGCCGGCCCGTGGGTCGATCGCGCACCAGCGGTGGTTGCCGTCGGTCGTCACGGCGAGGCCCCGGCCGGTGTCGGCGCCGGTCGTCGGGTGCTTGAGCCGGAGCAGCGCGGCGTCTCCGCCCGGCCCGACCACCGTGTTCAGGAACAGCTGGTGGTCGTACTGCTGCCAGATCCACGAGGTGTCGCAGAGCAGGTCGAGCAGATCCTGGTTGCCCGGCACCAGGCCCTCGGGCGCTCGGCCCCGCGGCGCGGGACGGGCCAGCGGCCGGTCGTACAGCGGGGCGTCGTCGTGGAGGCTGGCGGCGGGCACGTCGGCCAGCACCGCCCCCTCGAAGCCGTCGAGGATCCGCAGCCGGCCGGCCCGGGAGGACGTCGCCTCGGTGACCCGGCCGATCACCGATGCGCGCACCTCCCAGCGCTCGCACAGCGACAAAACCTCGTCGATCGCGTCCGGGGTGACGATCGCCAGCATCCGCTCCTGGCTCTCGCTCGTCATCACCTCAAACGGCTCCATCCCCGGCTCACGGCAGACGACCGCCGACACGTCGACGTCCATGCCGACGTCGCCGCGGGACGCGGTCTCGCTCGTCGCGCAGGTCAGGCCGGCACCGCCGAGGTCCTGGATGCCGACCACGAGGCCGGCGTCGAGCAGCGCGAGGCACGCCTCGATCAGGCGCTTCTCCTCGAACGGATCGCCCACCTGCACCGAGGGCCGCTTGTCCTCGTCACCCTCGTCGAACCCGGCCGACGCGAGGACCGACACGCCGCCGATGCCGTCGCGCCCGGTGGCCGAGCCGAGGAGCACGGCGAGGTTGCCCACGCCGCTGGCCTGACCGAGCACCAGGCGCTCGTGGGGCAACGTGCCGAGGCACAGCACGTTGACGAGCGGGTTGCCGGCGTAGCAGGGGTCGAACGCGACCTCGCCGCCGACGGTCGGCACGCCGACCGAGTTGCCGTAGCCGGAGATGCCCGACACGACCCCTTCGGCCACCCACCGGCTGCGGGCGTCGTCCAACGGGCCGAAGCGCAGCGGGTCCATCAGCGCGATCGGGCGGGCGCCCATCGTGAAGATGTCCCGCAGGATGCCGCCCACACCGGTGGCCGCGCCCTGGTAGGGCTCCACGAAGCTCGGGTGGTTGTGGCTCTCGATGCGGATGGCCGCCGCGATGCCGTCCCCCACGTCCATCACCCCGGCGTTCTCACCCGGCCCGACCAGCACCCCCTCGCCGGTGGTGGGCAGCCGGCGCAGGTGGCCGCGCGACGACTTGTAGGAGCAGTGCTCCGACCACATGACCGCGTACATCGCCAGCTCGAGGTGGTTCGGTGGCCGCCCCAGGATCCGCTCGATGTCGCGCGCCTCACCGTCGGTGAGGCCGAGGCTGCGATGAACGGGTTCCCCGGGCACCGGTGCACGCTACCCAACTGCAGTTACGCCTCGTTGCACCGCCGCTTTGTCCTATTGAAGCGCTCAATCCGTCATGTGATGTCTTTCATAAGGAAAGACGTCAAATTCCCAAGTTCATGTGGTTTACTGACCATCATGGCACCTAAGAAGCGGACCATGTCTGCCGATCACAAGGCCGCCTTGGCAGTTGGGCGCAATGAGAGTCGAGCGGTGAGCAGCTACCTGAAGGCGCTCGAGGCCAACAAGCCGAAGCGTGGCCGAAAGCGCACGGCTGAAACGGTCAAAGCCCGTCTCTCGAAGATCGATGCCGAGATGCGCGACGCCGACGCTTTGAACATGCTGAACCTGCGTCAGGAACGGCTCGATCTCCAGAACGAGCTCTCGACGATGGGCCAGAAGAGCGATCTGCGGTCGCTCGAAGCCGACTTCATCAAGGCCGCCAAGGGCTACAGCCAGCGCAAGGGCATCACCTACGGCGTGTGGCGCCAGAGCGGCGTCGCCCCCGAGGTGCTGAAGAAGGCCGGGATCAGCCGATAGGTCGCCGACGTCAGGCGGTCGCCCGCAGGCGGCCGCCTGTCTTCAGCAGCGATTGCAGCAGCGGGGCACCGTCGGTCGATCCGAGGATCGCGTGCACGGCCCGCTCCGGGTGGGGCATGAGCCCCACGACGTTGCGGTCGGCGTTGCAGATGCCGGCGATGTCGTCGACCGAACCGTTCGGGTTGTCGACGTAGCGGAGGACGATCCGCTCCTCGCCCTGCAGCTCGCGCAGCGTCTCGGGGCCGCAGGTGTAGTTGCCCTCGAAGTGGTTGATCGGGATCCGGAGCACCGCGCCCGTCGTCGCCTCAGAGGTGAGGACCGAGTCGGTCGATTCCACCCGCACCGCGACGGTCGTGCACAGGAACGACAGGCCACGGTTCTTCTGCAGGGCACCGGGGAGCAGCCCGGCTTCGGTCAGCACCTGGAAGCCGTTGCAGATGCCCACCACCGCGCCGCCCGCAGCGGCGTGGTCGGCGACGGCGGCCATCACGGGCGAGAACCGGGCGATCGCGCCCGGCCGCAGGTAGTCGCCGTGCGCGAAGCCGCCGGGGACGATCACCGCGTCGACCCCCTGCACGGTCGAGTCGCCGTGCCAGAGGAGCTCGGCGTCGCCGCCGAGGTAGCGGACCGCCTCGAGCGCGTCCTGCTCGCAGTTCGACCCCGGGAACAGCACCACGCCGACGCGGGTCACCGCAGCGTGACCTCGGCGTCCTCGATCACCGGGTTGGTGAGGAAGCGAGCGCACATGTCGTCGACCTCGGCGCGCGCCGCGGCCTCGTCGGGCGCCTCGACCGTGAACCGGATCGACTTGCCGACCCGCACGCCCTCGACGCCCTTGAACCCGAGGTGCGGTAGCGAGCGCTCGATCGTCTGGCCCTGTGGGTCGGCGACGCCCTCCCGGAGCCGCACCTCCACCTGCACGTCGAACCTCACCGACCCACTCTCGCACACCACCCGACCTAGCCTGATCCCTCTGATGAACAGGCGTGGCGAGGGGTGAGTCGGCGGGAGCTGGAGCTGTCCCACGAGTGGGGAAGCCACGCGCTGCGCGACATCGACACCGGCGACCGGGTCGATCCCACGGCCCTCCCGTTGCCCGATTCGCTGGTCGAGCGGCTGGTCGATTGGGCGGCCCGCTGGGACCTCACCTTCGATCTCGAGCGGCCCGACCACCGCAACGTCGACGACTGGGTGGTCAACCAGCTCGGCAAGGACGGCGCCCACCTGTGGAAGGCGGTCATGACCGTCCTGCCGCCCACCCACTACCAGGTCGTCTACCGCCACGAGGACGTGCTCTACCGGGAACCGTCGGAGCTCCCACCCCAGTGGTGGTAGCTGCGCAGCGTCAGGACGGCCAGTCCGCCAGGGACAGGCCGGTGATGCGCTCATAGGCCTCGACGTAGCGGCGGCGGCTGGCGCTGATCACCTCGGCGGGCAGCGCGGGCGGCGGCGGCTTCTTGTCCCAATCGAGCGTCTCGAGGTGGTCGCGCAGGGGCTGCTTGTCGAACGACGGCGGCGTCGTGCCCGGCTGCCATCGATCGGCCGGCCAGAAGCGGCTCGAGTCAGGGGTCAGCGCCTCGTCGCCCAGCACGAGCTCGCCGTCGATCAGCCCGAGCTCGAACTTGGTGTCGGCGATGATGATCCCCCGCTCGGCCGCCCAGTCGGCACCCCGCCGATAGCAGGCCATCGAGACGTCACGGAGCTTCTCGGCGAGCTCCTTGCCGATCAGATCGACAGCCTGCCCGAAGCTGATGTTCTCGTCGTGGTCGCCCACGTCGGCCTTCTTCGACGGCGTGAACACCGGCTCGGGCAACCGGTCCGATTCCTGCATGCCCGACGGCAGCTTCGTCCCGTGCATCGTCCCTTCGGCCCGGTACTCCTTCCATGCCGAACCGG
>JAFBAD010000372.1 GCA_019247975.1 Acidimicrobiia bacterium | reverse complement strand
CCTCGGGAGGGTGCCCACCGCCGACCCAACGTGACCGACCCGACTGGGAGGGGGGTCAATTTTCGACCGGCACCAGGGGGTCAATTTTCAACCGGCGTTGACACGTCGAGTAGCTCCGAAGGCAATACCGGTCGGTTTCCGACCGGTATTGCCTCCAGTTCGTAGGGTGCGGCGATGGAGGATGTGCGCGGTGATGCGGAACGCGGCGGGCGCCCGGGCCTGTTCGCCCTGTTCATGACGTCGATCGGCACTGCGCACTTCGTCCTGCCGGACGCCTTCGAGAGCATCGTGCCGGGTTGGGTCCCGAACCCACGCTTCTGGGTGTTCGCCAGCGGGGTGGCCGAGATCGCCAGTGGGGTGCTGGTGGCGCTGCCGCGCACCCGGCGCGTCGGTGGCTGGCTCGGTGCCGCGACCATCGTGGGCGTGTACCCGGCCAACATCCAGATGGCGCTCGACGCCGGGCGGCCCGACTCCGTGGGCGACGCGGCCGTGTGGCTTCGTCTCCCGCTGCAGTTCCCGATGCTCGCCTGGGCGCTCCGCCATGCGCGAGGTAGGCGCTGGAACGCGCCGTCGCCGTCGGGCGGCTACGCGTCGATCAGCCGCGCCTGAGCTCGTCCGGCCCGCTTCGCCTCGTAGAGCGCCGCATCGGCGCGCGCCAGGAGGTCGTCCAGGCCCGGACATCCGGCGGCCGGTGCAACACCAAGGCTGAGGGTGATCTGATCAGGTCCACCCGGCACCGGAGTCTCGACGCTCGCGATCGTCCGCTGGAGCCGGTCCGCCATGGCGAGCGCCCCGCGTGGTGACAAGCCTTCGGTGACGATCACGAACTCGTCGCCGCCGTATCGGCCGACCAGGTCGGACGCGCGGACGATGCGGCGGAGCTCGTTCGCTATCCATGCGAGCACGGCGTCGCCGACCGCGTGACCGTGCGCGTCGTTGATCGTCTTGAAGTGGTCGACGTCGACGAAGATCGCTGCGACCTCAGCCGCGTCGAGACGGTCTTCGAAGCATCGGTCCGCCTCTTCGAGGAAGTGCCGGCGGTTGGCCAGCGATGTGAGCGCGTCCGTGGTCGCCAACCGATGCAGCTCGCGGGTCATTCGCTGGTTGTCACGAAGCGCGGTGATCTGACGGGCAACCACCGTTGCGGTCAGCATGAGGACGAGGACGAGCATCGTCCGCACCGTCGAGGCGGTGTGGAAGAACGCGACGTGCAACAGCAATGCGAAGCTGCCGGCGATGGCGAAGTAGGGGAGTGGGCTCACCGAGACCCGGCTTGCGTTTGCCCGCGCTCGTCGTTCGACGGCGGGCCGGTGCAGCTCCCAGTCGGCTGCGACGATCGAACAGACGAGTGCGAGAACGAAGCCGGAGTCGGGCCAGTCGCCCGCCTGGTACGAGCCGCTGAGCGAGAGGCGCGCGAATCCCACGTCGGCGACGACGAATGCGGTCGCCCCGACCGCCATGAACACGAGGCTCATGGATCGGCGGATGTCGAGACCCCGGACGAGGACCGTGGCGATGCCGAACAGGAGCACGAGATCGCTGGCGGGGTAGGCGATCGAGAGCACCGTGGCTGCAGTCAGTCGATCGACATCGGCGAGCGTCGGTGAGATGACGAGGTACCAGAGCGCCATCGAGCCGGCGATGGTGACGGTCAGGACGTCCAGACCGAGGCGCCACCACTCGGAGCGGCGGCGTCTCGGGGCGGGAAGCGTGAGCAGTCCGGCCAGCAGGAGCGGATAGAAGGCGAGGTAGGGGGCATCGGCTACCGAGGGGAAGGGCGTCTGGCGTCGGACCAGCTCCAGGTACGCCCACAGCCCGTCGCCTAGGAGATACAGCCCGTACGCCGCAGCGACGAACCCCCAAGCAATCCGTGTACGCCGTTCGCGTGCCCGCATCGAACAGGCGACGGCCAGGACGACGGTCAGTACCTCCAGGCCGAGGGGGAAGAGGTCGCCGATCCGGGTGCGCTGCTCATCGTTCGATCCACCGACGAGCTGCCACCCCACGAAGGCGAGGAAGGCGGCCACGGCCAAAGCCGAAGCAGCGCCGACCGCGTTGCGGGTTCGGGGCGAGCCGGAGTGGCGGACCTGTGGACCTCGATCCCCCACGTGCGCTGCGCTGGCGGTCATGGCTTCTCGTGCGTCGGTCGACCAGAGGATGCTCAGGCCTTCTCATCGGCACCGCGTGACGAACGGTGAGGTGCAGGAGCCTGCCGGCGCGATGAGCGCAGGTGGGTCGAGCAACTACGAGGCGGCGTCTTCGCTGCCGGCCAGGAGGGCGTCGCTGATCGCTCCGAGCTGGTCGACCTGATCCGGGGTCAGGTGGTCGAAGACCCGGGCCCGCACCTCGACGACGTGGCGGGGGGCGAGCCACTCGATGCGCTCGATGGCCTCGTCGGTGAGCCGCACGAGCTGGGCGCGGCCGTCGGCCGGGTCGGGCCGACGCTCGATCCAGCGATCGCGCTCGAGGCGGGTGAACGCGTGGCTGAGCCGGCTGGGTGAGTAGCGGAGCGCCTCGGACAGCTTCGCCACGGCGATCTCGTTGTCGGCCTCCATCGAGATCCTCGACAGGATCAGGAAGTGGCTGTGCGCCACGCCGGCGTCCCGCTTGAGCTGGTGGTCCAGGTCGGCCAGGACGGCGCTCGCCGCCCGCACGAACCGGAGCCACACCTCCCGTTCGTGGGCGTTCAGCATCCGCAGTTCCTCGGCCACCGGAGCAAGCATACGAGTCTTACTTGACACTTCAAGTATCCGCGGTACGGTGTCGCTTGAACCTTCAACTATCTCCGAGGAGGGGTCCAGTGGCCATCAAGAGACGGCGGTCGAAGTTCCTGGTGATGCTCGCCGCAGGCGTCGTCGCGGTGCTTGCGTTCGGGCTCTGGTTCGTGGTGCTGCGCGACGACGCGCCACCGCCGGCTGCGCTCGCGCACCGAACGATCGAGCCTGCCGCTGAGGCGAGCGCCCGCGACCTCGGCGGCACGTGGACGGTCGCGCCCGGTCCCGACGTGTGGGCCGGCTACCGCATCACCGAGCACGTCGGAGTGGTCGACAACGTGGCCGTGGCCCGCACCGGCCACGTCACCGGCGAGCTCACGGTCCGGGGCACCCACATCTCCGAGGTGACGGCGGAAGTCGCGATGGACACCCTCGTCAGCAAGGACACCGAGCTACCGGGCGTCGGCCACCGCGCCGACGCGATGCGGACGAAGGGCTTGGAGACCGATCGCTATCCCAACGCGTCCTTCACGCTCGCGAAGCCGATCGACCTCGGCAAGCTCCCGAACGCCGGCACCGCGATCGAAGCTCGTGCGGTCGGCACCCTGGACCTGCACGGCGTCGAACGTCAGGTGACCATCCCCATCGAGGCCCGATGGAACGGCGGCAAGGTCATCGACGTCACCGGCTCGCTCCAGGTCCGCTTGGCCGACTTCGGCATCGATCCGCCGGACCCGAAGGTCGTCACCGTGGCCGGCACCGGGACGCTCGAGCTCCAGCTCACCTTCACCCGTCGATGAGGTCCTGCGTCGCTCGTATGCGGATCGGGCCCTTCCAGGTAGCGGCCGGGTCGAGGGTGTCCTTGCCTTGGGTCGCGACGACCTCGCCGTCGGCGGCTGCGGTTCGCACGACGTCACGAACCTGGTCCATCACCTCGCGCCACTCGTCCGCCCCGATCGTGCGGGCGATGTCGGAGGGACACACGGAACCTGCGCTCCGGTGACGCAGGAGGCTGAACAGGGTGGCGCGGATGCGGGCGGGGTCCGGGGTTCGGCGGTCGACCTCCCACCAGGGCTCGCCGCGCTCTCCAAGCGCCACCTTCGCATGGGCCACGCGTTGGCGGGCATCTGCTTCAGCGTCGGCGTCGGACGACCGCTTGGCCGCCCCCACGGCGCGCCGGGCGTCCATGAGCTCGGCGACCAGCTCGCTTCGGAGCTTCGCCGGGATCGCAGGGTCGGTGGCCCGCCAACGGCGACCGTCCACGATCACCCAGTGGCCATCCGCCGACCGATCCATCCTCCGGCCCTACCCCGGCACAGGACCCGTCAGGCACGTCCCGAAGTCCCCCGCTGCGATCGACACACGTCGCGATGAACGAGGGGTTCACCCGATTCCGACACGGGGTGCACTGCGTACGCTCCCGGCAGGGGCTGACTGGTTCCTGACGATGGAGCAGCGGGCAGGAGGGTGCGCAGTGGGGACACGACGTGGGTTGCTGGTCGCGGCCGCGACGATCGCGGCGGTGGTGCCGTTCGCCATGGCACAGCCGGCGGGGGCGAAGGTCTTCAGCGACGAGGAGAGCTCGTCGTTGACGTTCCAGGACTACGGCGGCATCGGTGAGTACTGCACGCTCTCGGCGTCCGCCTCGCTCGATTCGTCGACGCGCGTCCTGACCACCACCAGCTCGGCGGACTGCACGTTGAGCTCGCTCGTGCTGACCCTCACCTACGACGACGCCGACGGCCGGACCCACACCCTGCACGTCCGTGAGGAGGACCGGATCGACATCGACGTCGACAACGTGTTCGCCCACGTCCACGCGACCTACGACGGCACGTTCGGCTACTGCGCCAACAACGGCCAGACGTGCTCGACCTCGACGGCAGTCGCGCCGAAGTAGATCTGCACCGCGGCGCAGTCGGTGCGAGCAGCACCGCAGCGACCCGCCGTCAGCGGCCCATCGCCGCACGGAGCTCCTGCGTCAACGACTCGACCAGCTCGGGCCGGCCGTCGAACCGCGCGGGCGTGTTCTGGAACGACCGCGCCCGCCATCGACCCTGATCGAGCGAACCGACGAGCAGCTGCACCGCATGGCGGTCAGGCAGGACGTCGTCGCCGTCGGGGGGGGATCATGCCGACCACCGCGTGCAGCACCGCCGTGCTCGTGTCCACCCGCTGCGTGCTCCGAACCACTCGGACGTAGCTGGCGACCTGGTGGTCGGCGAAGATCGACCCGAGCTGCTCCTCGATCGATGCTCGGCCGTGCATCTCACTGCCGTCGAGGCCGATCACCAACGCGTCGTCGTCGAAGCAGTCTGCGTACCCCGCCGCGTCCTGCCGGTTCCACGCCTCGAGGATCCGACCGTGCAGCTCCTCGAGGTCGTCGAGCTCGCTCGGGCCGCTCACGCGGCGAGGCTACCCAGTCGGTTGGTCCTTGACCGCCCGGCACAGCGCGTTGCTCTGGACGGCCGAGACGGCCTGCTCGCAGAGGCTCGCCAGCGTGGTCTTCGCCTGGCTGCGGTTCGCGACCTCGAGCTTCTCGGCGACGCGGGATGCGCTCAGTCCGGCGAGCCAGTCGTCGAGGTCGTCGCACTTTGTCAACGTCGGGATCAGCTTGGTCGGGTCGGTGGAGTCGAACGCCGCTCGGCAGGGCGCCGACGGGTGAGCCGACGTCAGCGTGGACGTCGACTGCGTGGACCCGCTCTTCCCCGAACAGGCAGACGCCAGCAAGGCCGCGCCGACGAAGAGCAGGAGCGGGATCGCGCGGAGGCGAACGTGACTCGCCACTAGTGGTGCTTGCGGCGGAAGCGGAGGAGCGCGCTGATGAGCGCACCCACCACCGCAGCCACGATCAGCACCACGAAGAGCGGCGCGTCGGTGTCGGTGACGATCAGATCGATGTGGGTCTTGTCGGTGTTCGCGACGCCGAAGGCGACGAGCAGGGCGAGGAGGATCGCCGCAGGGATGAGTCGCGCCCCGCTCCTCGATCCGGCGCCGGATGCGTTCGATCCGGATGGGGCAGCGTCATCGGCCATCGACGACCTCTACCCACCAGCTCAGCGGCTGAGGCCGGCCTTCGCCCCCGCCCGGCCGTTCTTCCCGTTCGTCGCCGAGCGCTGCAGGGCTTCGACCGCGTCGCAGAGCGCGTCGACCTTGTGCTCGAGCCGCCGCATGTCCTTGTTGCGCTTCTTCTTGGACGACTTCTTCGGCTTCGACGCGCGGCTGGCCTCGTGCTCGGCCTTCACCGCGAGGTAGCACGCTCGCAGCCGCCGGCCGGTGTCGCGCTCCTCGGCGATGTAGCGACCGAGGAGCTCACCGGTCTGGACGTCGATCGAGTGGTCGGAGAAGAACGTGTCGAAGATGTCCGGGCCGCTCTTGCCGGTGTCCTCGGCGATGCGGGCGACGCCGAGGGCGTGCATCTTGTCGTAGTCGCTGACCTCGGTGGAGCAGGCGAGCGCCAGGCGCTCCGCCCGCTTCGGGTCGTCCGGTCCCGGGCGCAGGTCGTACCCGAGCTCGTTGATCCGCTTGGCGAACGCCATCCCGTGCTCACCCTCACGGGCGGCGACCGTGCGCAACGTCGCCTGCACGCCCTCGTGCCGCGTCACCGCCGCCCAGGCGGTCAGGTACTCGTACGCTTCGCTCTCCGCCAGGGAGACCGCGTTGAGCAGCCCCAGGTACGAAGGCTTGTCCGACATCTCGGCCCTCCCGTCGACGCGACGGTCGCAGTCTGACAGAGGCATCCGCGCGGTGCCCGTCGCGGTCCGGTAGCCACGACCGCAATGACCGCTGCGTCGAGGTGCGAACCGGAGGAGGGACTGCGGCCGGTGGTCCGGGCGGTCGCACAGGTGGTCCTCGGCGGCGCACTGGTCGTTGCGGGGGTGTCTCATCTCACCTTCGCCCGGGACGACTTCCGGGCCCAGGTGCCGTCGTGGGTGCCACTGGACGCTGACCCCGTGGTGATCGTCTCGGGCCTCGTCGAGATCGTGCTCGGAGGCGCGCTGCTGACCACGTGGAAGCAACCGCGCCGAGCGCTGCTCGGCCTGGTCGCCGGCGGCTTCTTCGTGGCCGTGTTCCCCGGCAACGTCGCGCAGCTCACCGGGCATCGCGACGCGTTCGGCCTCGACACGGACGCGAAGCGGGCGATCCGCCTCCTCTTCCAACCGGTGCTGATCGCGGTGGCGCTGGGCGCGACCGACGCGTGGCGGTGCCCGCCCTGGCGGCGCTGAGCAGCGCACCGACTGCTGCGCATCCACCGTTCGAACGGTTCGCGATCAGCCGATTGGCTGCATCCGACCGGTCTGCCACGCCCAGCCGGCCACCTCGACGCGGTTGCGCAGACCGAGCTTGGTCTGGATGTTCGTCAGGTGGGACTTCACCGTGCTGAGCGAGATGAACAGCTCCTCGCTGATCTCCTGGTTGGTCCGACCCCGAGCGACCGCCACCACGATCTCCTCCTCGCGGTCCGAGAGCGCATCGGTGGCGTCACGCGGAGCTGCACCCGCGCTGGCACCCGCGAAGTGCTGCAGAAAGCGCACGGTCACCGACGGAGAGATCAGCGCGTCACCGTTCACCGCCGCGTGCACGGCCTCCACGACCAGCCGCGGGCCGGCGTCCTTCAGCAGGAAGCCGCTGGCGCCGCTCTGGATCGCGCCGCGCACGTACTCGTCGAGGTCGAACGTGGTGACGACGACCACCGGGATCGGATCGGCGACGCCGGGACCGGCGAGCAGCCGCGTCGCCTCCAACCCGTCGAGCGCCGGCATGCGGATGTCGAGGAGGCACACGTCGGGCCGCAGCTCGTGTGCGAGCCTGACCGCCTCCACGCCGTCGGCCGCCTCGGCCACGACCTCGATCCCGTGGGTCTCGAGCATCAGGCCGAGCCCGGAGCGAACCATCGGTTGATCGTCCGCGATGAGCACCCGGATGCTCATCGCGACCGGTCGTCGAGCCGGCCGGTCGGGAGCACGGCGGTGACCGCCCAGCCGCCGGTCGGGCGCGGGCCTGCTTCGAACCGTCCGCCGAGCGCGGCGACGCGCTCGGCGATCCCGATCAGACCGAAGCCCGTCTGGCGCTCGGTCACGACCGCGCCGTCGTTGATGACCGACAGCGTCACGTCCTGTGGCCCGCAGGCGACGGCCACGTCGACCCCGGTCGCTCCGATGCCGTGGCGACGGACGTTGGTCAGCGCCTCGATGGTGATGCGGTGCAGCGACGCCGTCACCGAGCTCGGGAGTCGATCGGCCGTCGCATCGAGCGAGACGGCGACGGGGAGCGCGGCGCTGCCGGAGTCCGCGAGCAGGCGGATGTCGTCGAGGGTGGCCGTCGGCGCGATCGGTGCGACCTCCTGGTCGGTGCGCAGCGCCCCGACCATGGCCCGCATCGAGCTGAGCGCGTCGGCGCCGGCTCGTTCGATGGAGGTCAGCGCATGCTCCGTGACGTCGGGTCGCTCGCCGACGACCAGACGGGCCGCCTGTGCCTGCACGACGATGCCGGTGACGTGGTGGGCGACGAGGTCGTGCAGCTCCCGCGCGATCGCATCGCGCTCCGACTGCCGGGTCGTGCGGGCGTGCTCGACCCGCTGCCGCTCGAGCGAACGGGAGTACACACCGGTCGCCACCGTGGCGGCGAACACGACGCCGAGGATCAACAAGAACAGCTCGCCGTAGAGCCCGTGCTGCCGCCAGCCGACGATGGCCAGGAGCGCGCCCCCGTACGTCAGCGCGGCGAGGGTCGCCTCCGACGTCGGCCGGTGGCGGATCGCCATCGCGCAGAGCACCGTCATGCCGGCGAGCTCACCGAGGCCGGGCCACGTGCCGGTCCCGACGATGAAGTTGGCGTCGATGAGGTCAGCCCGCAGGAGAAGGTGGTTGACCGAGTCGTTGGCGACGGCTGCGGACACCGAAGCGCTCGCCGCAGCCGCGAACACCGTTGCGGCGAGCAGGTTGCGGCCGGCGATCAGCACCGCGAACGCCACGGCGACGTCGGCGAGGAGGGCGGTCGCCATCGTCGGGAGGAGCGTCCGCCCGATCGCGGCATCGACGAAGGTCAGCGCCACGACCATGAGGAGCAGCAGCGTCACGGCCCGGCCGTCGAGCCGATCGGTGGCCGCCGTCTCGTCCACCCCGCAAGCGTAGGTGCGCACCGTGGGAATGGGATCGGCCGAAAGTACGAGCCGGTGATCGTCCGATCGTCGCCCGCTTCTGGTCGGTCGTCCGATGTGCGCCGGGGGCGACGTCCGTGACGATGACGTCATGGCACCAGCCCTCCTCGCGAGGTCGGACCGCGGTCTCGACGTCGAGCGCCTCACCGGCTCCATCGGTGCGGTCGTCCACGGGATCGACCTCTCGGCCCGCCTCGCGGACGCCGACATCGAGCACCTGCGTGACCTCGTCGTCGAGCACCAGGTCGTCTTCGTGCGCGGCCAGCGCCTCGACGAGGCACAGCACCGGGCGCTGGCGGAGCGCTTCGGCGAGCTGTCGGTCCACCCCGTCGCCCGGCTGACGGATTCCGCCCGGGCCGTCTCGGTCATCGACGACACGCCCGACCACCCGCCGGCGGGCTTCGACTGGCACACCGACCTCAGCTGGACGGTCGAGCCACCCGACCTCGGCTTCCTCTCAGCGGTCCTCATCCCGCCGTGCGGTGGCGACACGTTGTGGGCGAGCGGGCGCGCGCTCTACGAGCGCCTCGATCCCTCCCAGCAGCGGCTGTGCCGGGCGCTGCGAGTCGTGCACGCGCCCGACCGCACGCTGCTCGACACCGTCCGGCGACACCACGGTGAGGAGCTCGTCGATCGGCTGCTGGCCGAGCACCCTCCGGTCGAGCATCCGTTGGTGCGCCTGCACGCCACCACCGGCCGGCCCGCGCTGTGGCTGTCGCCGCTCTACGCGACGAAGGTCGTCGGCCTGGACGACACCGACAGCCGGCGCCTGCTCGACGTCCTCCACCGCCAGATCGACGACCCGGAGGTGCAGGCCCGCTGGCGGTGGGCCGAGGGTGACGTCGCGATCTGGGACGAGACCAGCACCTGCCACCGCGCGCTCACCGACCACGCGCCGCAGCGCCGCACGATGCGCCGCTGCGCGACGGTCGGAGACCGACCGGTCGGCCCGCCGGCCTCCAGCGACCGGTGACTACCGTGCGCTCTCGTGAGCACCGCGCGGAACGGCGACGTCGAGATCCACTACGAGACCTTCGGAGATCCTGAGCGACCGGCGCTCGTGCTGGTGAACGGGCTGGGTTCGCAGAGCATCAACTTCTCGGTCGAGATGTGCGAGCAGTTCGCCGCCGAGGGCTACCGGGTCATCCGCTTCGACAACCGCGACACGGGCTTGTCGTCCAAGCTGGAGGGCGTCGACTACACGCTGGCCGACATGGCCGGCGACCTGCTCGCGGTGCTCGATGCCGAGAGCGTCGAGCAGGCGCACGTGCTCGGCACCTCGATGGGCGGGATGCACGCGTGGTTGTGGGGTGAGGAGCATCCCGAGTTTGCGGACGCGCTCATGCCCCTCGCGAGCGTCCCCGGGCCGATGTCCGGGCGAAATCGCGAATGGCGCCGGCTCATCATCGACGCGATTCGCAACGATCCGTCC
>JAFBAD010000260.1 GCA_019247975.1 Acidimicrobiia bacterium | reverse complement strand
AGCCAGCTCAACGGCACTCCCCTTGCTCCAACCATCGATCTGTCGACTCGCATCGACAACCCCGACTCAAACTATGTGGAGTACACCGACCTCGTTGTCGCTCAGGGCAGCGGCACGACGATGGTGGCGTACATGGAGGAGATCGAGAACGAAGCATTCTTCACTCAAGAGGAGAGGATTCGTTTCATCTCCAAATCTGGAGCTGTGACTGAGCTCGACAACAGGTGCCCATCAGACGACACAGGTCTCTATGACACCGGAGACGTCGGGATTGCTTGGAACGGCTCCGCGTTCCTTGTCGCAATTGCGTGCGACCAAGCGAGCGGCATCAAGGTGCTGACCGTCAACGCAGGCGGGACAGTCACTCCACATCCGACATTGGCGCAATCGAAATCCGTGACTCGGCTGCATGCAGCGTCTGCCGGCGGGGGCTTCGCGGTCGTGGAGAGCGTCGATGGTTCAGGAGGGTCCGACATCGTTGCAAGACGCCTGTCTGCGAGCGGTGCGGCAGTTGGAGCCGCCGCGACGGTGGCGGGAGGAGCCGCCTACCAAGCGGAGCCCGCAATCGCCGGTTCGGGCGGGAATTACCTCATCGCCTGGTCACAGGGAGACCCCGCGTCACAGGTGCTCACCCGAACGCTCTCGGCCTCTGGAACCCTCGGGGCCGCGCACCAGATCACGGGGCACGACTTCGGCACGACCGCTGACACTCCCTCCGTCACCGGCCGGACCACCGACGGTTGGGTGATCGCCTGGCATCGAACCTACGACAACGGGTCGAACCCGCCCACACAGGACATCTATGGGTCGGTGGTCGAGTCCACGGGAATCGGCAACCTCGGCGGAAGGGTTTTCGCCGGTGGCGCCAGGGTGCAGTCGGCGCCGTCGTTGAGCACGGCGGCCGGCGGATCGGTGGCTTTGGCCTACCTCGACGCCGTGGACGACGAAACTGTGCCGCGGCCGTTGTCCCAAGCGATCGACTCGAGCGGCGCACCTTCCGGCAGTCCTGTGCCTGCAGCTCATGAGGTCCAGTACCCCGAGCGAGGGTGCAACGATGCCGCAGGCGGAAACGGACAGTTCCTCGTCACATGGCAGGAGATCCGCCAGCCGAACAACCCGAACCTGTACGCGCAACGCTACGACGCGGCCGGAAATGCGGTCGGCTCGCCGATCACGATCTCAACCGCCATAGGAGACCAGTTCTGTCCGGTCGCAGCATGGAGCGGCACCAACTGGCTTGTCGTGTGGACCGACGCGAGGTCCGGAGTGAGCGACATCTATGCAACGACCGTGTCCGGCTCCGGAGCCGTGACGCCGGCTGGCGGGTTCGCCATCACGCGAGCAGCAGGAGTCCAACAGGGTCCTGACGTCTCCTTCGACGGTACCCATTTCGTGGTCGCATGGAACGACCAACGGAACGGGAACCAGGACATCTACGCGGCTCGAGTGACGACCAACCGAACAGTGCTCGACCCGCAGGGGATCCCTGTTACGACGGCACAAGGAGCCCAGAAGACACCAGCAGTCGCGAGCTCGAACGGGGTCACGCTGATCAGCTGGCGGACGAACGGGGTGCAGAGACGACTTCTTCGGTCGAACGGAACCTTCATCGGCAGCGTCGTCACCCAAGCGGCGGAGGTGTATCCGGAGCATGGGGCGGTCGCTGCAAGCGGAACGACGTTCGCGATGCTCTACAGCCGAACGGACACTGGGCCGGAACTGTCCGTCCTCGATGCAGCGACGGGGGCAACGATTCGACGCACGACCACGGATACGTCCGGCCTCTACTGGTCCGGAGGTGACCTGACCTTCGACGGCGGACGCTTCGTCATGGTGCAAGACCTTCTCGACGAGGACACGTTCTCTGACCAGGTGTCCGTGCGGACGGTGTCGATCGATGGGCTCGAGCTCGGAAGTCCGACGCTGCTGAGTGGGGTGACCTTCAGGCAACCTCGTCTAGCTGCGCTCCCGACCGGGCAGGCGCTTGCCGCAGCGATCCCAGAGGGTCGAGAGCTCTCGACGGTCTCGATCACCTGACCTTTGTCGTCCGGAGGAAGCGGGTGTTCCAACCCGAGATCGGATGCCGGACCACGAGGTCGGCAGCAGGTGCCATCATCGCAATCGGGCTGGCAGACAGGCCGGTCAGTTCGGGGGAGGGCTCAGCGGTGTGCAGTTCTCGGCGGTTGGCGCTCGTAGCGCTGTGCGTGCTCGCACCAACGTTCGTGCTCGCTGCAGTGGTCGCACCCGTCGCGTCGGCGAACGCCAGGCGACCTCGATCGTTGCTGGTGAGCAGGCAGACGGCGGTGAAGCCGACCCGGGTCCCGTTTCACGCAAGAGCAGCCGCTCCGCCGTGCAGGTGAAGTTCGCAGAGGGTTCGGCCGTGCGGGTTCGGTCGGGTCGGTTCGTGTCGGACCGCGCCGACGTCGCGCGACTCCACGAGGTGATGGACGAGGTCCCCGGCGCTCGGGTGCGCCCGCTGCTCCACGAGCGCCCCGAGTCGCTTCGAGAGGTAGGGCGGCCGCCGAGACCCGCGCCGGACGTGAACAGGCGGACCTGAGCCGCTACTACCGGCTGGATCTGCCCCCGGGACGGTCGTCTGCGGCCGTGGCCCAGGCGCTCAACAACCTGGCGATAGCGGAGATCGCCTACCCGGCACCGGTGGCTGCGCCACCGCCTTCTGCGCCGCTCTACAGCCAGGTCTATCGCGGGCCCGCGTCCCCAGGGATCGACGCAGCGGGCGCGGTGCACACGCCGGGTGGCTGGGGCTCGGACGTGACGGTGCTCGACATCGAGTACTCGTGGCACGACACGCACGAGGATCTCGACGCCGCACAGGGCCATCTCATCCCCAACGGCGCTCCGGTCGACCCCTTCGCCGACGACAACCACGGAACCGCAGTCCTTGGCGAGCTCGTGGCGAGTCGGCCGTGGGTCCACAGCGAGCGCCTGCCGTCGGGCTGCTGGGTGACGGCTACATCGCCGCGTGGTCGGACGGCCGACGTTCGAAGGGACCGGAGATCTACGCGGCTCGGCTCTCCAGTTCGGCCGCCGTGGTCGACACCAACGGCTTCCGCATCGCCCCCATGTGACCAGGCCTAGGGTCTGCCGATCGGCGGATGGAAGGGGAGCACAGTGAAGGCACGCGTGATGGCGGCCGCAATGGCGATGCTGACCGGGGCTTGGGTCGCGTCAGCACCCTCGGACGCTGCGACTGTGGCGGGCGCCTTCAACCACACAACGCCGATGGGAACGGCGCGAGCGTTCCAGACGGCGACGCGCTTGAACAACGGGCAGATCCTCGTCACCGGTGGTTACGGATCCTCGGCGACGAAGTCAGCCGAGCTGTACACGCCAGCGACGAAGTTGTGGTCCGCCGCCGCCTCGATGAAGGACTCGCGAGGCGAGCACACGGCGACGCTGCTGGAAGATGGTCGCGTGCTCGTCGTCGGGGGTGACACCACCGGCTTTGCGACGCTGCGCACTGCAGAGATCTACGACGCGACCACCAACGCTTGGTCGCGCACCGGGAGCATGAGCTACGCACGTGCAGCGCACACCGCCACCTTGCTGGCCGACGGCAAGGTCCTCGTGGTCGGTGGTTCCAGTGACGACGACGCTTCGACAACGACAGCGGAGGTCTACGACCCGGGCACCGGAGCCTTCACGCGTGTATCGGACCCGCACTCGTTCCACACCCACGACGTCGCGGCCCCGATCTCCGGCACGAGGGTCCTCGTCGCGGGCGGCGGCGAGGACCTCAGACAAGCCGAGGTCTTCGACGAATCGAGCGACTCGTGGACCACGGTGGGTCCGCTGGACGTCGGCCGGAGGCAGGGCGCCACAGCCACCGCCTTGTCAACGGGAAGGGTGCTCGTGGCCGGTGGACAAGCGGACTCAGGCGACCCCGTCGCGGACGCAGAGGTCTTCAACCCGGCGACGAACAAGTTCTCGTCGACGAGCGACATGAACCAGGCTCGATACTGGCACGAAGCGACCAAGTTGAGCGATGGTCGGGTGCTCGTGACCGGGGGGTTCGGAGACAATCAAGATCTCGACTCCGCCGAGATATGGAACCCGGACACGGGCGAATGGCAGCTCACCGGTTCGCTCATCGCGGCCCGCGACGGTCACACGGCGACCGTGCTCAGCTCGGGCGACGTGCTGGTGGCCGGAGGCGAGGATCAGGGCGGGGTCCTTGCCTCGTCGGAGACCTTCGATCCCGATGCGACGAGGACCCATGACGACAAGGTCGCGCCGAGCGTGGCGTGGAGCGGCAACGAGTCGCTCGTCGTCTGGGAGGACTACCGGAACGGGAACGCTGACATCTACGCAACTCGCATCGACGGGTCCGGTCGCGTGCTGGACGCCGGAGGCTTCCCGGTCTCCAGGGCGCCCGGACCGCAGACCAACCCGTCGGTCGCGTGGAATGGCTCGACCTTCCTCGTCGCCTGGACTGACCAGCGTTCCGGAGCGCCCCACATCTACGCGACGCGAGTCGCCGAGAACAAGGCGGTCAGCAACCCGAACGGGGTTGCCGTCTCGAGCGCGACGGGCGAACAATCCCTGCCAGCCGTGGCGGCCAGTGGCAGCCAGTTCCTCGTGGTCTGGCAGGACCTGCGCAACACGAACGTGAACATCTACGCGACGCGCGTGTCGGCCACGGGCAGCGTGGCCAACCGGAGCGGGGTCGCCATCTCGAGGGCTCCCAACAAGCAGCAACGTCCGGTGGTCGCGGGCAGCCCGTCGGGGTGGCTGGTCACCTGGGATGACGGCCGGTCCGGAGGTCTCGACATCTTCAGCACTCGCGTGTCGACTACGGGTGCGGTGCTCGATCCGTCCGGTGTGGCCGTGACGACGGCTGCCGGCGAGCAGTCGAGCCCTGCCGTGGCCTGGAACGGTACGAACTACATCGTGGTCTGGTCCGACTACCGCTCCGGCACGAGTCTGGATGTGTACGCCAGCCGGGTCTCACCGTCCTCGGGTGCGGTTCTCAACCCGTCCGCGATCGCCGTCGCAACCGGACCGGCTTCGCAGAACTCGCCCACGGTCTCGACCCTTGGAACGACTGCACTCGTGGGGTGGCGCGACGACTCGTCGAGCTCCGGCCCCGACATCCGCGCACGGCGTCTCGCCTCGTCCGGATCGTTGTTGGACGGCGCCGCTCGCAACGTCGTCACCGCTGCCGCTGCTCAGACCGAGCCAGCGCTCGGTGTGAACGGCACCGACTTTGTGGCCGTCTGGACCGACAACAGGGCTGGCGACACCACGCAGATCTGGGGTGGACGGATCATCAGCAGTGGGACGACGGTCGACGGGCAGGGCTTCCGGGTCTCGACGGCCGCCCCCAAGTAGCTCGTCGCCCGCACCGCCTGACCGTCTCGTAGCGCCCCCGGCAGGATTCGAACCTGCGACGCACGGTTTAGGAAACCGACGCTCTATCCCCTGAGCTACGAGGGCGGGGTTCGGACCCTAACGCGAAGGCGCAGGTCAGCTGTCCTGTATGGGGCGCACAGCGGCGCGTCGGAGGGCGAGTCGAACGATGTGGCGGTGCAGCACTGAGGCGGGCATCCACACCAGCCTGGCCATCGGCTTCTCGTAGCGCACGAAGGTCGACCAGACGAGCACGCCGTCGAGGCGGCGGAACGTGTTGTGCGCGTCGAGGAGACCGGAGCGGAGGCGGCACACGACCTCGTCCGGCGGACGGTCGACGATCGGCCACCCGAGGATGTGATCGGGCGACGCCCGTGGTCCCAGCCGGAATCCGAGCACGAAGCGCCAACCCGTGCGCATGAACCACCGCAGCGCGCTGGGCGAGTCCTCCCAGGCCGCCCGGGCCCACTGCTCCGGCGATCGCCCATCCTCCGGCGAGATGTCGACCTCGTACGCGCACGCGAAGTCGGCTCCCTCGAGCGCAACGACGGATTGCGTGCTCGGCCACGCCCGCCGCACCCGGATCGACGGTCTCGCCATCCACAGACTCTGCCTGCTCACCATCGGGACACCCAGCCGTGGACCTCGACCGGGCCCTTGCGGTCATCTCGTGCCAGCGCCATGCTGACCACGGCAGGGGAACGACGGAGGTTGTCATGCGGACCACGGTGCAGCGGATCGCGGTCGGGCTCGCCCTACTGGCGGGTGCGTGGCTGGCGGTGCCGGCGGCGGGACCGGTCGCTGCGGCGGGGGGAAGCGGCGCATGGACCACCGTCGGATCCCTCCACCAGGGCCGGATCAACCACACGCTGACCACGCTCCCGAACGGCCGGGTGCTGGCCGTCGGCGGCCAGCACGCCGACCCGGACGCCAGCCCCACCACGCCCCTCGCGTCGGCCGAGCTCTTCCAGCCGGCCACCGGCACCTGGGTGAAGACCGGCAAGCTGCACGTTGCCCGCACGCTCCACACCGCAACGCTGCTGCAGAACGGCAAGGTCCTGATCGTGGGCGGCTTCACCGGCGACCCGGCGGGCACCGCGACCCGGAGCGCCGAGCTCTACGACCCGACGACCGGTCGCTTCACGCTGACCGGTCAGCTCACCGGCGCCCGCGGCGGACACACCGCGACGCTGCTGAAGAACGGCGACGTGCTGATCGCCGGCGGTCTCACCGCGGCGTACGGCAGCACGTTCCGCTCGAGCGTCGAGATCTACCACCCCGCGAGCGGGACGTTCCGGGTCGCGCTGCCGATGCAGACGCCGCGGGCGTACGCGTCGGCCACCCGCCTCGCCGACGGCACCGTGCTCGTCGCCGGGGGCGAGACCCCGGCGCGGAACCCCGACGTGCGAGCCGAGCTGTACCTCCCGCAGACGGGTCACTGGCAGGCCACCGGCTCGCTGAAGTGGGGCGTGACCCCGGGCAGCGGACTGCTCCTCCCCAGCGGGAAGGTGCTCCTCACCGGCAAGCAGTACGGCGACTTCCCGAGCGGCCCCGAGCTCTACGACCCACGTCGCGGCACCTTCGCGGTCACCCGGCCGGTGCCGCTCGCCACCCCGTCCAGCGTCGAGGTGCTCGGCCCGCCGCTGCAGCTCCCCGGAGCGCGGGTGTTCGCGATGGGTTCGGATTCGGCGTTTCTCTACTCGCCCATCCACGACACCTGGACGCGAGCCGCCTCGCCGGCACATCCGCACCAGACCGCGACCTTCGCTCGGCTGCACGACGGCAGGATCCTGTCGGCCGGCGGCGAGAGCTACGGCTCCGCCGACGCGGCGATCTTCCGCCGGCCCGCGCAGTGACGCGGCGCCGCTTCGGGCGCCACTGACTTCCCCCGAACCGGCAGGTACTGCCTGTGGCACGCTTGTCCGCTGGTGCCAAGGAGACGGGGGGCGAGGCGGGGGACGACTGCCACCGTCGTCGTCGTCGGTGTCGCCATCACGCTCGGCCTGACGTTCGCGGCGAAGGTCGCCCACGACGAGAACGAGGAGCGGCTCCTCGATCAGCGGGTCAAGCAGGTGTCGCTCGTCCTGACCGCGTTCCTGCCGAGCGTCCAGGCGCCGCTCACCACGACGGCGACGCTCGTGAAGACACCGGCCGACGTCGACCTCTTCCGTCAGGTCATGGGAACGCAGGTGGGTCCCGGCAAGCTCTTCGCGTCGGCGGTGCTGTTCCGAGCGGGCAGCAGCCGGCCGGTCGCGCAGCTGGGCGCGCCGCCCGCGCTCCTCAGCCAACCGCAGTCGCAGATCGATGCGTTCCTGCGACGGGTCCCCGCTGCGGCCGGCGGCAGCGTCAAGGACATGACCGATCGGAAGCAGCCGCTCGTCGGCTACGGCTACAGCCAGCCCGGCGGGACGAGCGGGCTGATCGTCTACGCCGAGGAGCGGCTGCCGGCGAACCGCACGGTCGACTTCTCGCAGAACGCCGCGTTCGCGGACATCAACTTCTCGCTGCGGCTCGACACCCCGGACAAGAAGGACACGCTGCTCTTCGCCAGCACCGCGGACCTCCCGCTGCGGGGGCACGTCGCCATCGAGGAGACGAAGCTCGGCGACAGCACGCTGCGGGTGAAGATCTCGCCGGCCCAGGATCTCGGCGGGGAGCTGCTCGAGACGCTCCCGTGGCTCGTCCTCGGCGCGGGCCTGCTGATGACCGCAGGCGTCGCGGTGCTCACCGCGGCGATCCAGCGCCGCCGGGGCGAGGCCGAGCGGCTGGCGTCCGAGGTCACCGATCTGTACGCCGAGCAGCGCGACGCGTCGCTCGCGCTCCAGCAGAGCCTCTTGCCGCGGCAGCTCCCCGAGATACCTGGCCTCCAAGTGGCGGTCCGCTACTCGCCGGGCGTGTCGGGCACCGAGGTGGGGGGCGACTGGTACGAGGTGGTTGACCTCGGGCGGCGCACGCTGCTCGTGGTCGGCGACGTCTCGGGCCGGGGCCTGCCGGCGGCGAGCGTGATGGCCGCGGTCCGCCACTCCGTGCGGGCCTACGCGACCCAGGGCGACTCGCCCGAGACGATCCTGGGCAAGGCCAACCAGCCCGGGGTCATCGATCTCGCCGAGCACTTCGCGACGGTCCTCGTCGCGGTGCTCGACCGTGACGCGGGCACGCTCGAGGTCGCGACCGCAGGGCACCCGCCGCCGGTCATCGTGAACGGTACGGGCGCGAAGTTCGCCAACGTCGTCGTCGGCCGGCCCATCGGTGCGCCCGCCGGTCCGGGCCACCAGGCGGCGACGACACCAGTGGAACAGGGGGTGACGGTGATGTTGTTCACGGACGGGCTCTACGAACGGCGAGGCGAGCCGATCGACGCCGGTCTCGAGCGGCTCCGCCGTGCGGCGGATCAGTCGAAGCCGCTCGACGACCTCGTCGACGGGGTCTTCGACGCCCTCGGCGCCGGCACGACCCCTGACGACGCGGCCATGCTCGCGGTCCGGTGGACGGCATGACCGACGAGACGTCGGAGCTCACGATCGCGGTGGAGGGAACGACCATCCGCGCCGTCGGCGAGGTCGACTACACCTCGAGCAGCCAGCTGCACCGAGCGGTCGACGAGGTGCTCGCCGGCGGACCGGGCACGCTCATCGACTTCGACCTCGGTGGCGTCGAGTTCATGGACAGCTCCGGTCTCGCCGTCCTGGTCGAGGCCGAGAACCGCGGCGCCCACGTGCGCGTGAGCCGAGCCTCGTCACCGGTCAAGCTCGTCATCGAGATCACCGGGTTGCAGCACCTCCTCTGGGAGGGCGAGTGAAGACCCAGCGGTCGTTCCCTGCGCAGCCGGGCTCGGTGAAGGCCGCCCGCAGCGCGGTCCATGCGGCGCTGACCGACGTCGACCCGACCCTCGTCGACGCCGTCGTGCTCATGGTCTCGGAGCTCACCACGAACGCGATCCTGCACGCCCGCACCGAGTTCACCCTCGAGATCGAGACGTCGGCGCACGACCTGCGCGTCACCGTCAGCGACGCCGGCCCGGGCGACCCGGCCGTGCGAGCACCGGCGCGCGAGAAGACGACCGGTCGCGGCCTCCAGATCGTCGAGCGCCTCGCAGACCAGTGGGGCATCGTCGACGGCGCGCCGGGCAAGTCCGTCTGGTTCGTGGTGCGCACGGTCACGGGCGGTGCTCGCCGGAGCGCCGCCAACGACGGGACCGAAGCGGCTCCGACCCCGCCGCCGCAGGTCGAGTCCAGCGTGAGCACAGAAGGTCAAGTGCGCGACGCAGGCGATCTCCAGCTCGCCGCGTAGAGGCGAGCAACGCCGTCATCGCCGAGGACCCCCCCGGGACCCGACGATGACGGCATCGTCGCTCGGCTGAACCGCCGTGTGCCCATCGCTGCGCACGGCGCGTCAGTCGTGTCCACCTCGATCGGGAGACGCCGGCCGGCCTTGAGGCAATCCGCTGACTTTCCGGTCAGTTGCCTACTGGCAGTTCAGGACGAATCGCACCAGGTGCTCACGATTCGGCATCTTCGGACCGACAGGGCAGCCGTGACGACGCCCTCGCTCACGCCCCGCCGCTCCGGCGAGCAGACCCGGCAGGCCATCCTCGTGGCGGCGGCCGAGGCGTTCCGCGATCTCGGCTACGACGTTGCGACGCTCGAGCAGATCGCCACCAGCGTCGGCGTCACCCGCGCTGCGATCCTCCACTACTTCGGTACGAAGGACGAGCTCCTCGCTGAGATCGTCCGGCCGTTCATGGCGGAGCTCGACGCGTTGATCGACGGGCACGTCGACGATCGGCCGCTCAGCCCGCGACGCCAGCGTGAGCTCGTCGCCTGCCTCGTCGACTTCCTCTGCGACAACCGCGTGGTCGCGGCGCTCCTGGTGCGCGACATCACCGCGCACCGCCACCTCGACCCGTCGCTGCAGATCACCGACCGGGCGGCGCGGTTCGTCTCCCTCGCGATCCGGAACAACGACGAGCCGTACGCAGGTGTTGCCGCGCTGGCCGCGGTCGGCGCGGTCGTCCGGCCGCTGAGCGCCTCCGAGATGCTCATCGACCTGAGCAGCCCCGCCAGCCGGCGGGTCGTGGTCGACGCTGCTCTCGCAGCGCTGCGGGAGGGCCTGCGCACCGGTCGGGGCCAGAGCGACGCACCGCCGGAGCCGTCCGACCTCTCGTAGCGCCGGTAAGGTGCAGCGCGCCACCGTCTCGAGACCAGGGATCGGTGGCGGAAGACGGGGAATCGAGTCGAGTGATGGCGCCTGCAGGGCGTGGTCTGAACGAGCAACGGCTCGGCCAGCGCGCCGTCGTCCACGAACCGGCGACGCTGATCGTCGAGGAGCAACGCCGGTTCCGCGGCAGCGTCGCCCGCGAGGTCCCCGTGACCATCCGCGACGTGTCGGTGACCGGCGCCCTCGTCGCGCTGCCCGAGGATGTGCGACCGATGACCGGTCAGACTGTGGTGCTCGTCATCGACGGCCACGCGGGCCGGACCCGGGTGCGACGCAGCGACGGTGCTGCGTCGAACATCGTGGGCCTCGAGTTCGTCGACCCGCACCCGGCGTTCCTGCCGATCATCCACCGCTGGCTCGGACGTTCCGCCGCGCTCGGGGACCACGACATGCGCTGAACGCGTGTGGCCGGTCAGCCGGTGGTGAAGGTGATGCTCGACGGGCGGCCACCTGACTGTGCGATCCAGATGTCGTCGTTGTCGAACTGGATGCGCAGCCGCAGGTCGTGGCCCGCAGCGATCGTCCTGTTCAGCGAGCCGAGGACGATGGAGTGCTTCGTCCACGTGTTGCGCGCGTTCCACGGATCGGCGAAGTAGTCCGCTGCGAGGAGCTGCGTGCAACTGCTGCCCGAGCAGTCGAACAGCCAGGCGTACAGGTGCGCCTTCTTCGGTTCGCCGTCGTGCACCATGCTCCACAGGTCGAGGGTGACCGGCCCGTCGAGCTGGGTGGTCGAACCCATGGTCTGTGACCAGATCTGGAAGTGGTCGGGGGCGTTCTCCGAGAGGCCCTTGTCCGAGTGGTGGATGGTCGTGCCCGGCTTGTTGTCGCCGTCGCTCGTGTCGGCCTCCGGCTCGCTCGAGGGCGGAGGTGCGCCGGCGAGCGTCCACCCTGCGGTCGCCGAAGGGGTCGGCGTGAGGTAGGACACGTCGCTGGTGGCCGCCGCGTTCACGGTGATCGTGACCGTGGCGGTCGCGGTCAGGCTGCCGTCGGTGACCGTGTAGGTGAAGCTGTCCGTACCGCTGAAGAGCAGAGGCGCGGTGTACGTAAACGATCCGTTCGCGTTGACCGATACCAGGCCGAGGCCCTGCACGGTAAGGCCGGGGACGACGCTCAGGCTGTCGCCGTCCACATCGGAGTCGTTGGCCAGCAGCGCGCCAGCCGGTGCGGACAGCGGCAGGATCGGGTCCGCCACGAACGCGTCGTCCTGCGCGATCGGCGCGTCGGGCACGGGCGTGACGTTCACGGTGATCGTGCCGGTCGCGGTCGCGCTCGATGGGTCGGTGACCGTGTAGGTGAACGTGTCGGTGCCGTTGGTGTCGGAGTCCGGTGTGTACGTGAGGGTCAACCCGTTCGCCGTGACCTGGCCCTGGCTCGGCGTCCCGAGCCCGTTCAACGAGACCGTGTCGCCGTCGACGTCGCCGATCAGCGTCGAGAGGTCGATGGTCGCCGCCTGGTCCTCGTTGTCAGCACCGTCGAGTCGAGCGCAGTCGGCGCGTCGTTCACCGGGGTGACGGTGACGTCCACCGTGACCGTCGCGCTCAGGCCGCCCGGATCCGAGACCTGGACCGTGAACTGGTCGGAGCCGTGGAAGTCGGCCACCGGCACGTAGTTCACCCCCAGCGCGCCGTTCGCGGCGGTGCCGCCGTGCGGCGCGGATCCCACCGACGTGATGGTCAGCGCGTCGCCGTCGACGTCGGACACCGAGCCCGACACGTCGACGGTGAGCGGTGTGTCCTCGCTCGTGGTCACGCTCGCGGAGCCGCCGACCGGTGCGTCGTTCACCGGCACCACGGTCACCGTGACCGTCCCGGTGGCGGTCGCACCGTCGGGATCGGCGACCGTGTAGGTGAACGTGTCGGTGCCGTTCGTGTTCGCATCCGGCGTGTAGGTGACGCTGAGCCCCGATGACGCGACCTGACCGCTCCCCGGCGCGCCGAGCGCGCTGACGGTCAGCGGGTCGCCGTCGGCGTCGCCGACCGCTGATGTCAGGTCGACCGTGACCGCCTGGTCTTCGTTCGTGGTGGCCGAGCGGTTCGATGCCGTCGGCGCGTCGTCGACCGAGACCACCGTCACCGCGACCGTGACGGTCGCCGGCGCCCCGTCGGGATCGGTCACCTGCACCGAGAACTGATCCGCGCCGTGGAACTGCGCGCTCGGCGAGTAGTCGACCTCCAGGGTCCCGGCTGCGCCGGTGCTGCCGTGCAGCGCGGTGCCGACCGTCTCGATGGCAAGCGGGTCGCCGTCGACGTCGGACACCGCGGAGGAGATATCTACGGTGATCGGGGTGTCCTCGTTCGTCGTGACGTCGATCGTCCCGCCGACCGGGGCGTCGTCGACCGGCCTGACGGTGACGGTCACCGTGGCGCTCGCGGTCGCGCCGGACGGATCGGCGACCGAGTAGGTGAAGGAGTCGGACCCCGAGGCGTTCGCATCGGGCGTGTAGGTGAGGAACAAGCCGTCGACCCCGACGTGGCCGAACGACGGCGCTCCCGGCACACCCGCGACCAGCGCGTCACCGTCGGGATCGGCGACCAGCGGACTGAGGTCGACGGTTACCGGTGTGTCCTCGTCGGTTGTGACCGAGGTGCCCTGCGCGGTGGGCGCAGCGTTGACCACCGCGTCCGCCGGCGGTGCGGGTGGAGGTGCCTCCGCCCCCGGAGCCGTCGGCGCGGTGGTCGAGGTGGTGGTGGTCGTCGAGCTCGTCGTGGTGGTGGTGGACGACGGAGGCGGTTCGGTCGTCGTGGTCGTCGGTCGCGGGCGGTGGGTGGACGGCGGCGGCGCGGCTGTCGCCAGCTGCACCTGCGCGACCGGCGCCGCCTCGTGATGGGTGGAGTGCGGCGCGTGGCCGGTCAGCCCGGCGATGACCGCGACGGTCATGGCGGCCAGCGAGGACACTGCGGTGCCCGCCGCACCCACCGGCACGCGACCGAGCAGTGGGAACTCCGCGAGCCACGACAGCGGTCCCATCACGAGTCGCAGCCGCCCGATCGAGATGTTGAGGAACGCCCGCACGACGTCCGGGTCGAACTGCGTGCCGGCGCAGCGGGCCAGCTCGGCGCGCGCCTCGGCCGGCGTCATCGCCGTCTTGTACGAGCGGACCGACGTCATCACGTCGTATGCGTCGGCCACCGCGACGATGCGTCCCGACAGGCTCATCTCCGCGCCGCTCAACCCGAGCGGGTAGCCCTTGCCGTCCCAGCGCTCGTGGTGCTGGCTCGCTGCGTCGGCCCACTCGCCGAGCCACGGCCGCAGCGGCTCGACCAGCCGGAAGCCGGCGTCGGGGTGCTGCTTGATGACCTGCCACTCGTCGTCGCTCGGGCGCCCCGGCTTGTTCAGCAGCTCGGGTGGCACCTCGAGCTTGCCGATGTCGTGCACCAGCCCGGCCCAGTGCAGCCGGTCGAGGTCGGCCTCGGGCAGACCCATCTCCTCGCCGATCATCAACGTGTAGGCGCGGACCCGTTCGGTGTGGCCCCGGGTCATGCGGTCGTGGTCGTTGAGCGCCATCGCGAGGGCGAGCAACCGCTCGGCGCTCTCCTGCGCGCCGACGGCGGTCTCGGGCAGCTGGCCCTCGTCGAGGCCGCGCTGCAGCTGGCGCAGCGTGCGGGTCCGCATCGCCGCCTTGTAGCGGGAGGGCGCCTGGTCGGGGAACGCCAGCGACATCTTGAACAGCGCGGCCAGCGGCAGGAAGCGGCGCATCCCCCGCTCGACCATCAGCAGCACCACGGTCGATGCCCCGGTGAGCAGCACCCACCAGACCACGGTCGGCAGCAGGCCCGACGGCCGGCCGACGATGCGGCTGACGACGGCGACGAACACCACGGACACGGCGATCGGCGTGAGCGCGGCGGCCGAGCGGACGACGAACGCGGCGCGAGGTCGGCTGGACCACCGCTCTCGCGCGCGATCCGCGGTCACCGCCTCGGCAGACATCGTCTCCTATCGGCCGGAGTCAGGGCCGTCTGAGCCTCTGACGGCCCCTGTCACACCAGGAGGAGCGGCAGCTGCGGACCCTGCAGCAGCCTCGGCAGCACCTCCTCGGCCGGGACCGGCCGGGCCAGGTGGTAGCCCTGCGCGACGTCGCAGCCGTAGCCGACCAGCGCGTCGAGCTGGTGCGCGGTCTCGATGCCCTCGGCGATGACCGACAGGCCGAGCCGGTGGCCCAGGTGGGCGATCGTCCAGACGATCGATCCGGCCGTCTCGTCGGCGGGCACGTTCCGCAGGAACGACTGGTCGATCTTCAAGATGTCGACCGGCAGGTGCTTGAGCGTCGAGAGCGAGGAGTACCCGGTGCCGAAGTCGTCGATCGCGAAGCGGACGCCGAGCGCACGGATCGCCTCCACCACGCCTTCGACCACGGCCATGTGCTCGACGAGCACGGTCTCGGTGACCTCGAGGCAGAGCCGCTCGGGCGGGAGGCCGGTCTGGTCGAGCACCTCGGCGACGGTCGTCGGGAAGTCGGGGTCGCGCAGCTGGCGGCCCGACACGTTCACCGCCATCGTGATCGTCGACAGCTCGGGGTGCTCCTCGGCCCAGCGCGCCGCCTGCTCGCACGCGGCGCGGAGGATCCACCGGCCGAGGTCGATGATCAGCCCGGTGTCCTCGGCGACGCTGATGAAGTCGCCCGGCGGCACCAGACCGAAATCGGGGTGCTGCCAGCGGACCAGCGCCTCGACCGCGGTGATCGCACCGGTTACGACGTCGAACTCCGGCTGGTAGTGCACCCGCATCTGGTCCGCCTCGATGGCGTGGCGCAGCGCCGCGGTCAGCCGGTGCCGGCGGGTCGCCTCGTCGTACATGGCCGGGTCGAACGGCTGGTACCGGCGCTTGCCGGTCTGCTTCGCGACGTGCATGGCGACGTTGGCGGCCCGGATCGCGTCCTCACCTCCCAGCTGGAGGTCGGCGACCGCGCCGCCCGCGCTCGCCGACACGAAGACCTCCTGCGCGCCGAAGTGCATCGGTGCGTGCAGCGCCTCCATGATCCGCGCCGCGACGACCTCGGGCACCGAGCAGCCGTCGAGGACGATCGCGAACTCGTCCCCGCCGAAGCGGGCGATGGTCGACGTCCCGGCCCGCGCGACGACGTCCGACGCGCGCAGCGTCTCCCGGAGACGCGCCGCGATCCCGCACAGCACGCCGTCGCCGATGTCGTGGCCGAGGCTGTCGTTGATGGACTTGAAGTCGTCGACGTCGAGGAACACGACGGACACCGAGTCACCCGACCGACGGCAGCCGGCCAGGGCCCGCTCGAGGTGCTCGACAAGCAGCGAGCGGTTGGCCAGACCGGTCAGCGAATCGTGCATCGCCAGCTGCGCCATGCGGTCCTCGGCCATGCGCCGTTCCCGCACCCGGCCGAGCTGCTCGCCGACCTGGCCCATCACCTTGAGCATCGCCGGGTCGATCGGCTCGCCCGTCCGGGAGAAGAACTCGAGCACCGCCTGGACGTCGTGGCGCACGAGCACCGGGAACGCGAACGCTGCGTGCAGCCCGGCATCCGCCGCGGTGCGGTGGCGCGGGAAGTTGACGTCGAGCATCACGTCGTCGACCTGGGCGGGCTCGCCGGACTGCAGGACCCGGCCGGGCAGACCGGTCCCGTCCCTGAACTCGATGCCCTCGCTGGCCGAGCGGAAGTCGTCGAAGCCCTCGTCGGCGAGGTGCCAGATCCCGGTCGACACCAGACCGTTGCCGGTGCGCGCCAGCGCATGGCCGACCGGCCAGTCCATGTGCGCGCAGATGCGGTCGAGCGCAACCTGCAGCACCCGCTCCTCGCCGTCGGCCTGGTTGGCGGCGACCGCGATCTCGCCGAGCAGCTCGGTCAGCTCGTGAGCGCGCTGCAGCTCGTTGAGCGCGCCGTACAGCTCGCGTGTCGCGCGCTCGGAGATCGCCTCGGCTTCCTGGCGCGCGGCTCGCTCGCGGGCGAGGCGCCGCTCGAGCCGCGCCAGTCGCTCCTCGGTCGTCGGCTCAGGCTGGGGAGAAGACGCAGTGGATGACACAGCACTCGTCGCCGCGGTGCATGCACCGCTCTTGTCGCAGGACCGCCCGCTCGCCGTAGTGCGCCGCCGCGCCCTCGATGAAGCCCTCGGCGAGGCCGCAGAGCCTGCGGGCCGAGTGGTAGGTGACGACCAGGTCGTCGGGGTCGGTCTCGTCGAAGTCGAACTCGGGCACGTCCGCGCCGGGGTACAGCTTGCGGACCTCGGGGTGGATGATGTCGTTCACCGTGAGCGTGAACGAGCGGGCCGACGTGTGCGGTTCGAAGAACTCGGGGTAGCGCTCCGCCAGCAGCGGCATCGCGCCGGTGCCGATCGACCTGAGCACGTCGTAGGGCGGGAGCTCGAACGACTCGGCCCCCGCCTTGATCAGCCGGTGCAGGTCGTCGTCGGGGTAGTTGCCGAGCGACGTGTAGACGCCGTCGACGCCGGACGCGTCGAGCAGGTCGTCCCACGCGTCCGCGCCGTGGGCGTCGCTGACGACCTCCTCCGCGAGGTTGAAGATGATCCCTTTCACGGCGCCTCCGAGTGCCCAGGGGTCCGGCATCCTCGTCGGCCGTCTGCTGTCCGATCTGAGCGGCTCCTCCCGGATTTCCCTGATCGCGCCGGCTCGGACCGAAGCCTCAGGCGCTCCTGATCCGGTCGAGGATGGCGTCGTCGACGAGCTCGGCGGGGATGTTCTCCGGACCGGCGAAGAGGCCGAACAGCAGCGGGAAGAGCTCGGGGTCCATCGTCGCCATCCGCTCGCCGACCCAGGCCCGCCGCGCGTCGCGATTGTCCGCGCCGTCCTCGACGTTCGTGACCCCCAGGACGTTCGCGCCGAGCCGCAGCCGGCGCATCCGCTCCATGCGCTCGTCGCCGTAGGACGCGAAGTCCGCCGGCTTCCGGGCGCCGTCGAGGACCAGGTCGCGCACGGTGCGCGCGTCGCGCATCGAGATGGACAGGCCCTCACCGATGATCGGGTCGTTGTGGCCGGCTGCGTCGCCGATGAGCACGACCCCGTCCGCGTACGGCGCCGGCGTCCACGTGTCGTCGCCGGGATAGGTCGCGCACGGCCCGGCGGGGGTGGCCTTCGCGACCTGGCGGGCCCACGGGTACGTGTCGATCTCCCACGAGGACATGAAGGTGTCCGTGCCTCCGCGGCCGGCGAACATGTGCTGGCCGGATGCGCCGGTGACGATGTAGGAGCGCCCGCGCCCCTCGCCCTGGTGGAACAGGAGGATGAACAGGTCGCCCTCGGGGACCATGACGTCGTGGTCGTCGGGTACGCCGTCGAGCCCGTCGAGCAGGAGCCCGCAGATGTAGTTGATCGGGTCCTCCCGCTCGAGCGTGATGCCCGCCTGCTTGCGCACGGTCGAGGCTCGCCCGTCCGCGCCGACGACCAGCTCGCTCCGCACGGTCTTCGAGTCGCCGTTCACCGCGTAGGAAACCGTGCCGGGGTTCGCCGCGTCGAGCTGCACGTCCTTGACGCCGCGCACGACCGTCGCGCCCGCCGCCGCGGCAGCCTCGATGAGCGCCTGGCAGGCGTCGGGGTGGCGGAGGTTGAGCGACCCGTCGATGCCGTCGACCATGATCGACATCGGCAACTCGGTCGGGTCCTGTCCGGCGATGTACTGCTTCCAGAGCGGAGCGACGTGCGCGCCGGCATCGAGGAGCGTCTGCTCGACGCCGAGCTCGCGCGCCTCCTTGACGCCCCAGGCGTGCATGCTCTCGCCCCGCACGCGGTCCTCGTACTCGGTCGAGGCCTCGAGCACGGTCACGCCGAGCCCGGCGCCGGCCAGCGCGGTGGCCAGCGACGCTCCTGCGATGCCTCCGCCGACGATGACGACGTCTGCCGTGTCCATCAGCGATCCCTCCTGTGCCGATCCCGGCCGGTCCGGAGCCTAGGCACCCGCCGGTCCCTTCGTCAGCGGCACTCCCGGAGGATCATCGAGCCGATCTAGGTATCCCCACCGCCGCATCTGAGGAGGCCTCCCGATGTGGGGATGGGTCCTCAGGGCGCACGCTCACCTCGGCGATCACCACCCGGGTGGTCGACGAGAGGAGAGGCCATGAGTGCCACCACACTCACCGCCCCGGTGGCGGTGTCCAACCCCAACAAGCTGCGCTACGCCCTGGCCGCGGTGGCCGTCGGCGTGCTGCTGCTCCTGGCTTTCGCCGTCGGGCGCTGGACGTCCGACGCCGCCTCGGGCCAGCCGGCTGCGACGACGACCCCGGCCACCGCGCCGGTGTCGGTCGCCCCGAGCGTCGACGTGCCGTGCAACGTCGGTCACCCCTGCTGAGCGGGAGGAACATCGAGATGCCGCTCTTCATGGATGTCCACGAACACGTCGACGGGCTGACCGCAGACGCGGTCGCCGGTGCCCACCAGCGCGACCTCGAGGTGCAGGAGGGCCACGGCGTCCGCTACCTCCGGTACTGGTTCGACGAAGGCTCCGGCAAGGTGTTCTGCCTCGTCGATGCGCCCGACGCAGCAGCCGCCGCGGCGGTGCACCAGGAGGCCCACGGGCTGCTGGCCGACTCGATCACGCCGGTGCAGGAAGGGACCTGACCGTGCCGCCCGCCGCCCACCCCGTCGTGATCGCCGGCGAAACCGCGACGCCGTCGTGCGAGACTGGCGGGGTGGGTCTCCGGGTGGACAGCCCGACGCTGATCGGCCGTCAGGCAGAGCTCGCCGAGCTCGAGCAGCTGCTGGAGCTCTCGGCCGCCGGGGAGGCGTTGATGGTCGTCGTCGGCGGTGACGCCGGCATCGGCAAGACCCGTCTCGTGGAGGAGCTGTGCCGGCGAGCCCGGGGTCGCGGCGCCTTCACCGCGACCGGCGTGTGCGTACCCTCCCACGGCGGCGGCCTGCCCTACGGCCCGGTCGTCGCCCTCGTCCGGGACGTGCTCCACCAGCTGGCCGGTCGCGAGGAGGCGAGCCTGTTCCAACCGGCCGCCCGGATGCTCGGCGTGGCCGGCTGGGACGACGGCGACGGGGCCTCCCACCTGGCCAAGACCCGGCTCTTCGAGTCGCTGCTGCACGCGTGCAGCACCCTCGCCGAGCGCTCGCCGGTCGTGTTGGTGGTCGAGGACCTGCAGTGGTCCGACTCCGGAAGCCGTGAGCTGCTCGACCACCTGGCCCGCAACCTCGGCGACCGCCCTGTCCTGGTCGTCGGCACCTACCGCACCGCGGACCTCGACAGCGACGACCGGCTGCACCGCTGGATGGGAGAGGTCGGCCGGCATCGCCACGGGGGCGGGCTCGCGCTCGGCGCGCTGACGAAGGACGACATCGCCGAGATCGTCGCGGCCGTCACCCACCGCACGCCGGACCCCGACCTCGTCGAGGTGGTCTGGACCCGCTCGCAGGGCAACCCCTTCTATGCCGAGGAGCTCGCAGCTGCGGGAAACGACACCACCCTGCCGACCGGCCTCCAGGCTGCGATCGCCGTCGAGCTGGCGGCACTGAGCCGCGACGCGCGCCGGTTGGTCGCGGTGACCGCCGTCGCCGGTCACGAGGTCGAGCACGACCTCCTCGTGGCCATCGAGGTGCTCGACGAGGACGCGCTCGACCGTGCCCTGGGCGAGCTGATCGACCGCCACCTGCTCGTCGTCGATCCGGCAGGCCACGGCTACCGGTTCCGCCATGCCCTCCTCCGCGAGGCGGTCGAGGCCAGCCTCCTCCCGGGGGAGCGCCGGCGCCTCAACCGGGCCGTCGCCGAGGCGCTGACGGCCGACCCGTCGCTCGGCTCGCCGGGCCCGGGGCACCGGGCGGCGGCGCTGGCCGGCCACTGGTGGGCGGCCGGCCAGTGGGACGAGGCGTTCGCCGCGTCGCTGGAGGCGGCCGACGCGGCGAACGCCGTTTGGACCTTCGCCGAGGAGTTCGCGCACCTCGACCGGGCGATCGCCGCCCTCGACCACCTCCCGGACGTGCCCGAAGGCGTCGATCGGCTCGATCTGCTCGAGCGGGCGTCCGAGGCCGGCTACCTCGGCCGCGAGAGCCAGCGGTCGGTCGACCACGTCCGCACGGCGATCGCCGAGACCGACGACCCGATCCGCTCCGGGCGGCTCCACGCCATGCTCGGCCGCAACGCCTGGGCGATCGGCAGCACCGAGCTCGCCTTCGAGGCGTACGGCCGGGCCATCGAGCTGCTGCCGGCCGAGCCACCGACGGATGCGCTCGCGATGGCCTTGGCCGAACGAGCCCGCGGCCTCATGCTGCTGTCGAGGCTGCAGGAGGCCGAGGCACGGTGCCGGGAGGCGATCGCGGTCGCTCGGCGCGTCGGTGCCCGGGGGTACGAGGGCCATGCGACGAACACGCTCGGCGTCTGCCTCGCGGGCCTCGGCCGGGTGGACGAAGGCCTCGCGCTGCTGCGCGAAGCGCTCGTCATCGCGGAGGACCTCGAACGGCCGGAGGACCTCGACCGCGCGTACACGAACCTCGCGCACGTGCTCTCCCACGCCGGACGCCTCGAGGAGGCGGTCGGGCTCATGGACGACAACCGCGCCACGGTCGAGCAGATGGGCTTCCTCCTGCTCGGTGCCGGGATCACGAACACCGGCGAGGTGCTCGCCCTGCTCGGTCGCTACGACGAAGCCGAGGCGCTGCTCGCCAAGATCGGCCGCCTCGGCATCGGGAACTGCACGACGGGGCCGCTCGTGCCGCGGGCCGTCGTCGCCCTCGACCGCGGCCGTTACGACGAGGTCGCCGGCCTCCTCGCCGACATCGACCGGTTCACCGCGGAGATGACCGACCTGCAGAACCGGGGCGGCTACCACCTGCTCGAGGCGGAGGCGGCGCTCGCACTCGGCCGGCCAGACGATGCCTGGGAGCACGTCGAGCAGGCGCTCGCCCTCGCCGCCGGTACCGATGACGATGCGATCCTCGGCGAGCTGTGCGCGAACGGGGCGCGTGCACTGGCCGACCGGGTCGCCGATGCACGGACCCACGGGCGTCGTGTCGACATCGAGAAGTCCGTCCTCCTCGCGGACGGGCTCCTCGCCGACCTCGACCGGGTGACCGACATGATCGTCGACGTCGGCGGGATGGTCAGCCCGAGGACCCTCGCCTGGCGGGCGCTGTGCGAGGCCGAGCGCTCACGGATCGAGGGCTCCGACGCAGCGCTCTGGGCTGCCGCAGCCGACCGGTGGGATGCGATCTCCGAGCCGTACCGCGCCGCGACCTGCCGCTGGCGTGAAGCCGAGGCGCTGCTCGAGCAGCGGACCGATCGGGCCCGTGCGGTCGACGTGCTCCAGCAGGCCTGGCGCGCCGCGGTGACGATGGGGGTGCCGCCCCTCCGGTCCGGCATCGAGGACCTCGCTCGCCGGGCCCGCATCGAGCTGGGGGATGCAGCCGAGATCGAACCGGACCCCGCCCGCGCGGTGGCCGCCGATCTCGGTCTCACGCCTCGGGAGATCGAGGTGCTCGGGCTGCTCGCCGCCGGCCAGACCGACCGGGAGATCGCGGAGACCCTCTACATCAGCAAGAAGACGGCGAGCGTCCACGTGTCGAACCTGCTGCGCAAGCTCGACGTGACCAACCGCGTGGAGGCCGGGCGCATCGGGCAGTCCCACGGCCTCGGCTGAACGTCCCGGGAGTACCGTGAGGCCGTTGCCGGCGAAGGGGGTCCCATGGCTGCGACCGTCACCGAGTCCTACGTCCGGCGTCGCTGCTTCGACGCCGACAGCCACCTCATGGAGCTGCCCGACTGGCTCGAGTCCTACGCGGACCCGGGCGTGCGGGAGCGGCTCCGCCCGCTCCACCTCGGCGGCGCGGGCGCGATGGCCGACCGCGCGGTCGCCGAGGCGGCGGCCCGTCGGGACGACCCGGTGCGCGCCCAGGAGGCCGAGGAGCGCCTGCTGACCGCCAAGGGCTGGGGCGCGCTCGGCGCGTTCGATCCTGCCGAGCGCAGCCGCGCCCTCGACCTGCTCGGCTTCGAGAGCCAGCTCGTCTTCTCGACGTTCGCGCCGACGCAGTTCCTCGGCGCCGACGAGGACGTCGTGCTCGGTGGGTTGCGGGCCCACAACCGGGCGATGGTCGACTTCTGCTCCGACGACGATCGCCTCGTGCCGGTCGCGCAGGCCTTCTGGACGAGCCCGGACACCACGTTCGCCACGGTGGTCGAGGCGCTCGAGATGGGCGCGGGCGCGATCCTGTTCCCGTCCCACCCGGGCAAGGGCGTCTCGCCCACCCACCCCGATCACGATGCGGTGTGGTCCGAGCTCGAGGAGCGCGGCGTGCCGTTCCTCAGCCACATCGGGGGCGGCGGCCGCACGCTCAAGCCGGCCTTCCACGACAACGGCCGGCCGGTGTCGGACTTCCTCGGCGGCGGTGAGAACGTCCGCTCGAAGGACTACATGGTCATCCACCAGCAGCCCGAGCAGTTCTTCTCCGCGCTGGTGCTCGACGGCGTGCTCGCGGCCCACCCCGGGCTGCAGGGCGGGTGCATCGAGCAGGGCGCGATGTGGGTCGTGCCGTGGATCCGCCGGCTCGACGTGTGCCAGGCGAGCTTCGGTCGGCGTGAAGAGCCGCTGCAGGCGCTGCCCGAGCGGGCCTCGGACTACGTGCACCGGCAGCTGTCGTTCACCCCGTTCCCCGGCGAGGACGTCGGCTGGATGATCGACCAGTGCGGCGACGACCTGTTCCTGTTCTCGTCGGACTACCCGCACCCCGAGGGCACGAAGGATCCGATCGCCCGCTTCGAGGCGACCATGGACAACGTGTCCGACACGGCCCGCGACCGCTTCTACGCCGGCAACTACCAGCGGCTCATGTCCATCTGAAGGATGGGCCTGGCGCACGGCGCCAGGCCCATCCTTCAGGTCTCGTCGCCGACCGCTTCGCCCTCCTCGGAGCGGCCGCGGTCCTGGAGATCCAGCTCCAGGGCTTCGCGCTTGGTGGTCGGGTCGGGGTTGCGCTTGGCCGCCGCATCGTCGAGCTCCTCGACGTCGGCGTCGGCCGGGGGATCGAGCTCGTTCTTCTCACCACGTTCCATGCGGGCCTACCTACCGCAGCCGGCCGGAGACCGGAACTCCGCACGGCCATCATTGGAGCCATGGGCCCGTACCCGGAGTCGACGTTCCTCGGCTCGCTCGACCAGGCCGATCAGGACGCGGTGCTGCGGGCCGGGCGCACGACCAGGCACCAGCCCGGCGAGACGGTCCTCCGCGAAGGCGGGCCGTCGACGTCCGTGGTGTTCGTCATGGCGGGGACGGTGAAGCTCGTGAAGTCGGCGTCGAGCGGCCGCGCGGTGGTGCTCGAGCTGCGCGGGCCGGGCGAGGTGATGGGGGACCTCGGCGTCATCGACGGTGAGCCCCGCTCGGCCAGCGCGGTCGCCCTCGATCGTGTCGAGCTCGTGGTCCTCCCGGCTGCGGCGTTCCTCGAGCTGACCCGCTCGCGTCCCGGGATCGCGCAGGCGATGATCGCCACGCTGGTCCGCCGGCTGCGCGAGGCGTCGGGCCGGCAGCTCGAGCTCGGCTCGACCGATGTCGTCGGGCGGGTCTGCGCACGGCTCGCGCAGCTGTGCACGTCACACGGCCAGGCGACCGACGACGGCGTGCTGCTCGACCGCGCGATCTCGCAACAGGAGCTGGCCGACTGGTGCGGCTCGTCGCGCGACAGCATCGTCCGCGCCCTCG